>PMWR01000010.1 GCA_003166055.1 Acidobacteriaceae bacterium | reverse complement strand
TGCAAGAGCGTCAAACCGATTGCAGTCTCGTTCTTTGACAGGTGTTCAACCGCGCGAAGCAGCTCCGGGTCTTTCTGCCGCATGATCTGGTCAAGCTGCGAAGTTTGCATTCCGGCCTGCTGCATCTGCTCGAAGGGTTTGCCTGCATCGACGCTCTGATGCTGGCGTGTGTCGCCGATAAGAAGCACTCGATCTTGGGGCCCGATCTTCTCCATGAACGCCTGCACCTGGCGGGTGCTGGCAAGGCTGGATTCATCAACCATGTAGAGGTGGCGGCTGTGTGGATCTCCTCTGGACTGGTCTTGGCCTCCGCGTGCAAGGAACCGGCAACTCTCTCGCTGGAATCGCCACCATCGCCGAAGCCGACGATTGGCTACGCACTGTAGCTGGATCGCTCTTTCAACAACTGACTGCCGAGGCGCTGATTGGTCAGGCGCGCGGAGCGCTGGGCCAACTCGGACGGCTCTCCGATGCCTCGGCAGCCGAGATTCAGAGCGCACGCGTTGCCTTTCAGCAGGCACACGAATCTGTCGCCGGCGCCGAGGCGCTCTTCGATGTTCTGACCGCGGCGCGAATCGACGACGATATTCGTGGAACGCTCTTTCAAGACGCTAGCCATTGGAACGGCCAACTTGTCTCTCTCGCAGGCTCTACGCTGCACAAACGCGCGCGCAAGGCACTCCAGGCCATGCCACCCTTCCATTTCCCGATAGCCTTTCCCGAGGTCTTTCTGCGTGAACACCCCGGCTTTGATGTGATCCTTGGCAATCCTCCATGGGAGGAAGCCACGGTCGAAGAGGATCGCTTCTGGACGCGTCACCAGCCCGGCTTCCATTCGCTCAAACAAAAGGATCAGGAGACGGCGAAGAAACTACTGAGGCGCGAGCGCCCGGATTTGGTGCTGCAATACGAACAAGAAGTGGCAGAAGCAGAGTTGCTTCGCGCGATGCTTGTGAAGGGGCCATTTCCTGGAATGGGCACCGGAGATCCGGACACTTATAAGGCAGCCGCATGGCGCTTTCTGGCGCTGGCGCGGGAGGGTTCCGGTCGCGTTGCAGTAGTGATGCCGCGCTCGGCCTTTGCCGCCAAAGGCAGCGAAGAGTTCCGCCGCAGTCTCTTTGAACAGTGCCAGTTTGAAGATCTGACCATGCTGTTGAATAACCGCCAGTGGGTCTTTGGCGACGTGCACCCGCAATACACGTTCGTCTTGGTTGCTTGGCTCAAATTGCAGCCTGCAACTGCTGCGACAATGCCACTCCGTGGCCCCTACAACAGTCTAGATCGCTTTCTGGCCGGAACTGCCCGCCCGACGCCCCGCTACCTTGTGCGCGAGGTGCTTTCCTGGACCGACTCGGCTTCCTTGCCGCTATTACCAACAGACGATTCCCTTGGTGTGTTCGCGCAACTACGCAAGGCTCCGCGCCTTGACCTGGATGACGAATTGACTTGGCGTGCGCGGCCACACACGGAGCTCCATGCCACGAATGACAAACCGCTGATGAAGTTCGCGGATAGTCAGCCCGCTGGTTACTGGCCGGTCTTCAAGGGCGAATCCTTTGATCTGTGGGAGCCGGACACTGGCACATACTACGCGTGGGCCAATCCAGATAAGGTTCGCAAGGAACTGCAAAAAACTCGTGAGCGGGCCAGCACCAAGTCCGTCTTTATGGGATTTACGTGGCAGTGGCGGCGCGATCCTGCTACATTGCCCTGCAATCACGCACGAATTGCCTTCCGCGATGTGACGCGCGCAACCGACACCCGGACAGTGCGCACCGCACTCCTGCCGCCGAACCTCTTTGTAAGCAATGCAGCGCCTTACCTTCTCTGGCAACGTGGCGATGAGCGGGACCAGGCCTTCCTGCTGGGGGCGATGGCCTCCCTGCCCCTAGACTGGTATGCGCGCAGATTCGTGGAGATTCATCTCAATTTCCATGTACTGAATCCGTTTCCGATTCCCCGGCCAGATCGCTCCAGCCCGCTCTGGAAGCGCGTAGTCGAGCTTTCCGGACGGCTGGCCTGCCCAGATGAGCGCTTCGCCACTTGGGCGGCCGCGGTGGGCGTGGAGTGCGGCCCGCTGGAACCGGATGAGAAGGAAGACCGAATCAACGAACTGGACGCCGCGGTAGCCCACCTGTATGGGCTCACCGAGGCGCACCTGCGCCACATCTTCGAAACCTTCCACGAGAGTTGGGATTACCACCAGCGCCTGGAAGCTACGCTGAGGCACTACAAGAGATGGCAGACGAGACTTTGAACCTGAACAACCCGGTTCCGCCGCACAAGCCCGAGTTTGTGGACAACCGCGAACTGTCGCTTGCAGACGCCCTGCGCGCGCACATGGACTGGCTCGCCGCCACGCACATTGCGCCGCAGGAGCTTGACATTGCCACCGGCTACTTCAACCCCGAGGGCTTCTCGTTGTTGGTGGAGCGTTTGAAGCTGTTAAAGGGCGTGCGGCTGCTCCTGGGCGCCGAGCCATCGCCCCCACCGATGCGCCCCATGCGAATGCCAGGCGATCCACTGGGCGCGGGCTTTGAGGCCAAGCTGGTGCGCGACGCTCTTAGCAGTCAGACAGAGGGCCTGGAGCGGGATCGCAACCTGCTGGAGTTCAACGCCCCGGCCGAGGGTGCAGTCCGAAAGCTGCTGGAGTTCCTCGAAGCCGGCCGCATGGAAGTGCGTCGCTATGAGAAGGGCTTTCTGCACGGCAAGGCCTTTCTCTTCTCCACCGACGATGAGGGC
Organism: Acidobacteriaceae bacterium; assembly: GCA_003166055.1. Next base: position 4,535 of record PMWR01000010.1, on the reverse strand, counting down.
GTGATCTCCGGCTCCTCGAACTTCACACTGGCCGGACTGACGAGAAACCTGGAACTGAACATGGGCCGCTACGACCCAACTCCTGTTGCCAAGGTGCGCGGCTGGTTCAACTCGCTGTGGGAAGAATCGGTCCCCTACGACCTGGTGGAGGTCTATCGCGCGCGCTACGAGTTGTATCCGCCGTACCTGATCTATCTTCGCGTACTGTGGGAGCGCTACAAGGATGAACTCGAATTAGAGAAGGAGGATTTCAAACAGGATCGCATTCGCTTGACCGGGTTTCAGGAAGATGGCGTGTGGCGAGCAAGGCGCATCCTGGGACAGCACAATGGCGTGCTGATCGCTGACGGCGTTGGGTTGGGCAAATCCTTCATTGGCGGCGAACTGCTTCGAAGTGTCGTGGTGGACCATCGCCAGCGCGCCCTCCTGATAGCCCCCGCCGCGCTGAGAGACGGAACATGGGAGCGCTTCCGGCACAAGCACCAGTTCTACCTTGAGTGCATCAGTTACGAGCAGCTTGCCAACGAAAAGCAGTTGGGTATGGGGCCGAATCGGTATCTTGAACAGGCTCCAAAGGACTATTCGCTGGTGGTGGTGGACGAGGCGCAGGCCTTTCGCAATCCATCCTCATTGCGCGCCAAGGCCCTGCGGGCTCTACTGATGGGCACACCTCCCAAAAAGCTGGTGCTGATGTCGGCTACGCCGGTGAACAACTCCCTGATGGACCTGTATTGCCTGCTGTCTTACTTCATTCGCAATGACGCAGCCTTCGCCGGCGTCGGTATCCGTTCGATCAAAGAGCGATTCTTGCACGCGATGCGGATGAATCCCGACGATCTCTCGCCGGATGTGCTCTTCGACCTGCTGGATGCCACCACGGTGCGACGCACACGGCATTTTGTGCAACGCTACTATCCGAACGATACCGTCCAGGGTCCAGGCGGGCAGCTTATCCCGATTCGCTTTCCAGACCCGCACGTTCGCGCCGTGAATTACTCGCTTGATGCGGTGCTTCCAGGATTCCTTGACCGGTTTGAAGAGGACCTCGCCCCGGAGAACGGTGAGCCCCGGCTGACGCTGGCGCGCTACACGCCATCTAAGTACCGACTGGACAGCGGTGGGATGGTCGATCAAACGGAACTAGCCTTGGTGGGCTTGCTGCGTTCCGGGTTGCTCAAACGGATGGAATCCTCTGCGATGGCTTTCGCCAAGACCACAAAGAAAATGGCTGATGCCTGCGGAGCATTTGTCAAAGGCCTTGAGAATGGATTCGTGTTGAAGGCCGAAGAAATCGAAGAGTTGCTTCAGACTGACAACGATGAGGCGTTGGAGGAATTGTTCAAAGATGTTGGGGCGGACCCGATTGTCGGCTACGATGTCGTCGCCCTTCGCGCGGCGGTCGAAGCCGACCAGGAATTACTTGCGGACTACGCGAGGCGCGCAGGCGCAGTAACCAAGGAACATGATCCCAAGTTGCGCGCCCTTGTGCCGGAACTCTTGGAAATTCTTCGCCAAGCAAACGAAGAATCGTTGACTCCACAGGAGAAATGCGACAAACGGAAGGTCATCGTTTTTTCCTACTTTGCGGATACGGCGAAATGGATTGCCGACTACCTCAGTGATGCTTTGGCTGAGGATCACCGGCTCGCAGATTATCGCTACAGGATGACCTGCGTTCGCGGGGATGAGGGTTACATGGGCGTGAACCGGGAGCAGGCCGTCTTTGGATTCGCGCCAATTTCCTCAGAAGCGCCACCGGGCTCCGACGAAGACCGATTCGACATTCTGGTAACGACCGATGTTCTGGCCGAAGGCGTCAACCTGCAACAGGCGCGCCACATTATCAACTATGATCTGCCGTGGAATCCCATGCGACTGGTGCAAAGGCATGGGCGAGTTGACAGAATTGGTAGCCCACATCGCGACGTTTATTTGCGCTGCTTCTTTCCGGATCGGCGCCTGGAAGACTTGCTGGAGTTGGAACGGCGCATCCGTGCAAAGCTAACGACCGCCGCCCGAACGGTGGGAGTCGAAAGCGAGGTGATTCCAGGAGCGGATACCGTTGAGGTGGTTTTCGCCGACGAACGGGAAGAGATTGAGAAGCTCAAGCAAGAAGACGCAACCATCTTTGTGATGGGTGGACAAAAGCAGAATGCTTACTCTGGAGAGGAGTATCGGCAGGAACTGCGCAAGGGTCTGGAGAAGTATGCGGATGAGATTCGCAAACTGCCTTGGGGAAGCGGATCGTCGATGCTGGGCGAAGAGGACGGACACTTCTTCTGTGCGCTCATTGGTGATCGCTTATTCCTCCGGTTTCTCCCCAAGGGCGCACTGGAGCCGAAGCGGGACAATCTCGAATGCTTGCGCTTGATCGCTTGCCCAGAGGATTTAACGGCCCAGCCAATCGATTTGAATGCTGCCTACTCCGCGTGGGAGACGGCGAGGGCCGACATCTTCAACGACTGGACCCGCGATACAGATCCCGCGAACATTCAGCCGCGAGTGAGCCGCGGATTGCGGGATGCGGCCGAACATCTGCGCCGATTCCCGCCGGCGAACTTAGAACAGAGCGAGATTGAACGCGCAATCGATTCAATCGAGGCTCCGATGCCGAGCCGGGAAGAGAGATCCCTCAAGGAGATTTTTGCCCGGAACCGCGAGAAGAATCCTCGACAGGCCTCGCTGGAATTGGTGGCTGAGATCAAGAGGCTCGGGCTGGAGCCTTTCACGCCTCCTGCCCCCTTGGACCCGATTGAACCCGAAGATGTGCGGCTCATTTGTTGGATGGCGGTGCAAAGTCGGGCCGGTGTGTAGCGGCGGGTGCCGGGGTGCCACTCATGCCTTAGAGGCGCTCACTGGCCGTTCCATGTGTGTCCGGGCCGGACCATCGAACCAGCCCCAAAGAGGCGAAGCCGCACTTTCCATGCAATGTGTCTCAAGAGCCATCCAAACGTCCTTGGCATCGCAATCCGAATGACTTGAGCTTGCTCTATGAGGAAACTGAGGCTCTGTGGCCGGTTGCATCGCGGTACTACGTTGACCCAGATGGAAGAAGGTATATGGCCAATTCGATTCCAGCGCCTCGGGAAATCGGCTCGTATCACGGATTCTGCCTTATGATTTCGGTGAATGGGGGTGGCAGATGGGCGGATTTGGAATCGGACGCCGCTGGAGCTGCGAGACGAAGGGGAGGACCGGAGAACATCCCGCTCTCGATGTGCGACAACTCCAGCGAGGCGGCCTGCTCCGGCCTGGACGATCATTCACGTACCGCTGGTACCTGGATGGGAAATTGGCTGCATCGATCAACGTGACGGCCGAACAGGATAGGGTAATTTTGTCGTACGAGTATGGCAATCCCGACGAGAGTTGGCAGCGTGACCAGTATCCGGTTCTCCTCGAATGGCTTCAGTGCAACTATGGGGGAGGGCGGGCATGGTTTCTTTGCCCAGGGGACGGCTGTGGGCGCCGGGTTGCGATTATCTACGGCAAGATCATATTCGCCTGCCGACATTGCCACAGTCTCGCATATGTTAGTCAGCGGAAGCCAGCCTGGCGCCGAGGACTGAACTTGGCACAGTCCATCCGCGAGCGGCTGGGCGGAACTGCAAATATGTACGACCCCTTCCCCGGCAAGCCCAAAGGAATGCACTGGCGGACGTACTTGGAGCTTCGCCGTCAGCATGACGACGCGAACGCGCATTCATGGCCTGGCTGGGTTCGACGGTGGAAGAGGCCCTCTCACATCAAGGGCTGAGTCGGCTGGCGGTCGTGCATCTCGCGTTCCTCCTACTCCGTTGGCAAGGCATCTGCATTGACGCTGAAGGCCGGCGACTCTTCCCAAGGACGCATCCAATTCCACCACCCCAAACAGGGATTGCCTCGTCCACTCAGCATTGCAACTCGAATCGCAAACCCGGCCGGCTCAAACATGGCCGGCGCAATCGGCGTTTAAGGGGAGTAAACGGTCGCTGGGAGGGGTTCCTGGAATCCCAGGTCTCAAAATCGGGAGCTGGGGTACCCATTGTTCGAGTTTGAAGCGGCAGCCCGAGGCGTCGGTCACGTTGGGCGGAATTTGGAAATACCGCAATGGAGAGGACGGCGAGAGGTCCGCGATTGGCGACGCGGCGGGAATCTTCCGATGGATTGCGCCAAGCCTTTTCAGCGTCAAATGTGCGCATACGGATCCTACATCTGTAACGGTAAGTCTTAGTGCTGTATCTNNAGCGGCAATTGGGCCACAATATCAGCATGGCTCGCGAGTGCAAGGCGGAGGCAACGGTAAGCCTGGGACGGCACCAGCGGGCTTGTTCTGTCTGCGCCCACCAGCAACGGGAAGAGATTGAGGCCGCGTTTATCGGCTGGCGCTCCCCTCCTGCCATTGCGGAGGAATTCGGGCTGGCGGACCGGGCCAGCGTCTACCGACACGCGCACGCGTTCGGGCTGTTCCCAAAGCGTCAAAAGAACGTGCGGGCAGCTCTTGAGCGCATCATCGAAAAGGCGGGAGAAGTGGACGTGACCGCTTCTGCCGTAGT
>PMWR01000014.1 GCA_003166055.1 Acidobacteriaceae bacterium | reverse complement strand
CAGAACCTGTTGCAGGAGACGCACCCAGAGCGTTCGCAAATCTACAACAGTATCCAGGATCAGAAGAACAGCTATCTGAATAAATGGCATCAGGATACAGAGGACTTCTACGGACGAAATCGCGCTGAGAGTGCTGACCTGATTAACCTCATGCGTTCAACCTTCACGGAGTTTCTCTCCAACTACAACACACTCCAAGCAATGGAGCACACTGAAAAGCAGATGGAGGCAGGAGGCAATCTTTCCGATACCGCAGTTCGAAGCGTCGATACCGGGGTCGAAGATGTCTCTGCATATGAACTTCAGAGGCGTCAGTATCAGGCGGTTCAGGAAGACTTTGCGGATTATGTAGATCGGCTTAAGGAGGATATAGATCGGCGAGCGGAGAAATTCCGTTTTATTAAGAACTATGATGCTTCACTCCGGGACGAGGACGCACGGTCCATGTCTTCCGCTGGAAGCAGGACCCAATCTCTCGATGAGCGCCGCAAGCCATTGCTTGCAGTTAACCCGCTATACGCCGAATCCTCAGAACTTGCGCCACCGCCTGCAATGGAAGATCTGGCTCAAGAGCATTTCTCGCTAAATCTAAACGCCATAGCAAGAATCGCGATCGGCGAAATCGATGCCCTCGGGAGGTCGTAGTGGCAAACTTCAGTTTCACCGTCGATACTCGGGAGATGGCGGATGGCCTGTACTCGGTTGCCCCTCATGTGGATGAAGTGACGGGTGCAATGATCTCTATGCAGACCGCTGTGATCAGGGCAGAGCAGCAGGCGGCTGAAAACATCTGCGCCAATGTGAATCGCGGCTTCTTCAGCCTGATCCGCTCCCAGATTTCGCAAAAAATGGCGATCTGCCGCAGCCAGGTGGAGGCACGTTTGCTTGAACTTCGGGACCAATCGCAGAAGCTCCTATCCGTCAAGGCAACGATGCAACGCGATTTTCAAATGATCGCTGCGCGCTATACCAAACTGTTCCGCTCCCTCGATATTGCGCTTCTGAGTCGTATCCACGAATTGGACTTGACCCTTGTGGACCTTGTACAGAAGGATGTGGTGCGTCTGACAAGCCGCACCCGTGCATTGCAGGCCGCAGTTCCCGTATATCAAATGGAAAGCATCACCTCTAGTCAGAAAATCGCTGCATCCGGCACAAGGGCAAGAGCGGGCGTGGCGATTAGTGCAATGTCGAAGTTCATTCAGGAGTCAAACCAACAGGACCGTCTTTCGGCGAGCATCCTCAGTGTCGAACGCGGGGACGCGGACGCCACCGTGCTTCTTCCTATTGCTTTGGTGGACTATGACAGCCTCCAGACCCGGCAACGCCAATGGCAGTATCACACGCCAACGCCATCTGCCCCTGAAACTGATCAGCAGATTAAAGCTGCCATTGAGCGTGGTGTCTTTCCTGTGCTGTCGAGAGTTGAATGGCGGCCGCAGGATGCCAGGGAACGCGAGAATGTGGCCAGATATCTTCTCCAGTTCGTGGATCAAGCGAAGCTCAACGAGAGAGTCCGCGCGCACGTGGTCCGCATGTTTGACGCTTCGCTTTCGCTGTCGCTTTTCGAGGTGCGGTCATGAGTTACAGCGAGCATTATAGCGAGACGATCTCTGGCACTGAGTACGTCGAGGTCTACCATCCGGCCTCGGAGACTTCTAGCAGCGAGACAGTCTCCGTGCATTGGTCGGAGGACGTGAACATTGTTATCACCGTGGATACGTCCAGCTTTGACAACAGCGTTTCGACGATAAAACACCATATCGACGGTCTTGCGGGCGCAGTAATCGCGACTGAGGCCGGCCAGATCGAAGAAAAAGCGCGCGGGGCTCAAGCTATCAGTCAGGCCGTAACAGATGGTTTTTTTCGCCTGATTGGAGCTGAAATCACGCAACAAATGGCCGCGCTCAAGAGCCGCGTTGACTCGCTGTTTCTGAAGCTGAACGACATGAGGATCGCTTGTCAACGCATTCAACAAAACATGAAGCGCGATTATCACCGGATCACGGACCGCTACTCTTCAATATTCGAGGAGCTGGACCGGGAAATGGCGACGCGGATTGCCAGACTTGATGAAGCGGCTTACGCGCTCAATCGCCAAGTCTCCTCAGAAGACCGCCGTGGTTTCGATAGTACGCTGTCTACGGTTCCGACAGTATTCGCTGCGGAAAACTCGCGCGCCCAAACCGTCCTATCGGCCGGTACACTGCGTAGCAGAATGAATGAGCTGCTGCAATGCGCGGTGGCATATCTTGCATCAGAGAAGAGAACTAGTAATGCCATGAGCACTATGCTGGTGACTGGCGGTCAGGACAATTCAGCCACGATGAGCCTACCGGTAGCCTATCTGGCATCATCTGACATGCGCGCTGAAGCGATTGTCCTGCCTCCAGCGCCAGGGCCTTTAACGGATGATCCGGACATGAACCGCAGAATTCTAGCGCAGTTCCGGGAACGGAACCTCTCCTGGAGACCGCTGGCAGACGATCACCGGGCTCAGATTGAGCGGTTTCTTTTCCCTTTGGTTGACGCTATCCATACTCCTTCGCAGGGTCAAGATGCCCGAGTCCGGCAGATTGTTCTACGGCTTTGGAACGCTCACACGCCAGAGGTCCTACCACTTTAATCAATCGGCATTGCAGAATTCGAGGAATGAGCCATGCAGGTCTTAGATGAAATCAGGTTCAACGACAACCGCATTTTGCTGAAGGATAACCTCGTCAAATCGCCAATCTTGCCGAAAATTTCGCGCGACTTGGAGCGCGACGTGGTGGTGCAGGGAGACTGTGAGGTGCAAGGGGCCGTGTTCGCGCGAAATCTCGAAGTGCAGCAAGGGCCACTGCGAGTGAAGGGTTGCGCTTATACACAGGTCGAGTTGCACGTAAATACTGATGCGACGGGAACCGTAGTCTTTGAAAAAGCTGTGGGCTCTTCCAATGCGATCGTCTCGCTTGCGCCAGGTTGCCAGGTACATTTTCTGGCGGATGTCAGCGCCAAGCAGGTGAAGCTTCGAAATGCTTACGTAGCAGCCAATATTTTTGCGGATGAGATTGTATTGGACAACTGTGTGGTTATAGGGGGTGTTTTCGCCACACGCAGTCTCGAGTTGAGCGACTGTGTGGTAGGAACCTTCAACAGCCCTGTTGTGCGCGTCTCAAAGTCGGTCTTTCTCCTCTTCCCCAGTGCTTTTTCCGTGGAGAGAATCAGCTATCTTCCCGGCACTGAGTTGTTCAGTCTCACATTGGCAGATCTCGGTGCATTGATGCGCGGCACCCCAGAAGCAGAGAATACCGGCAAGATTCGTATGAATATCGAACATGACGAAGTGAAGACCGTCTTGTCTGCTGACGGCGTCCAGCAGATCCTTAGATCTTATTCGGTAGTGGGGAAAGTTTTGGCAACCGGCTTGCTCGATTATGACCGACTGCAGAACCAATTTCTCATTTCTTGCGCAAGTATGGGAAATCAATTACTGCGAACCTACGACTTGGGACTAGGTGTGGATGGAGCCCCCGTCGAGTTGACCCCCGAGCGCATTTCAGAGTTTTTCTTCGACATTCTACTTGGAAAGATTCAAGTTTCGCTTATTAGTGGAGAGTTTGATCTCGCTTCTATCGTGAGCAATTTCAGTCAAATCGCTTCGGCTTCAACCCCGTCGGCCACAGGTGCAGGAAGTGCAGTGCCGAAAGAACAGGAGCCGTCAAGAACACCCATGCATGAAGTGGTGGCAAGCACAACACCACCTTCGACGATCAATCCTCTTGCAGACGCTGTTGAGAATCAGGAGCCGCAAACGAAATCCGCGGCGGATGGACCAACTGCGCAGCTTGGCTCCACAGATGCACCGCAAGAAGGTCAGACTGAAACCATCGAACCGTCGAAAGTGTTCTGTAGTGCCTGCGGCGCCGAGGTCGAGGAAGGTTCTCCGTTCTGCGGGGATTGCGGGATATCGCTTGCTTGATGTTGCACAGCAAGCTGGGAATCTCGTAGCGCAAGCACCAGCAGATGGACTGTTAACAGATGCTGTAAATGCGTTGACCTAGTCCATGCTCTGATGCGCGTTCGGATTCTGCGAAGAGTGCGGAACTCAGGTAGGTTGTGATGGCAATCAAAAACTGCACAAAGTGCGGGAGAGAAGTGGCTGAGGGCAAGCGCTTTTGCGCGGGCTGTGGTCAGTCTATTGACCGCCACAGCTCAATCCGAGCCAGCAACATCATCCTGTGCTAAGTGCGGAGTAGCCACTGCTCCTGGCAAGCGATTCTGTACACGGTGCGGGCACCCTATAGATACAGCCATGCCAGTTGTCCTGACCTGAAAGTTCACCCGTTGGTCAAGCCGAATCCGTAGAGGCGGGGAGGGGCGACTTCGAAGTGTTACCCGCCGTGATTTCTGCGAAACAGGACGAGATGCCTGCGCCTAGAGCATTTCTCCTGAA
>PMWR01000289.1:3637-13077 GCA_003166055.1 Acidobacteriaceae bacterium | reverse complement strand
TGCACAGTGAACTCGCCCACTTCAGGGCCGCCGCGCAGCATGTTGGCGATGGCGGGGCCGATCCACGGAATGGCTGCGGGGATTTCAAGGCCGACCTTGGTGGCGAAGTAGCTGAGCTCGTCCATGGGCAGCAGGTAGCCGGAGAATCCGAAGACCGATGCGATGCCGAGCAGGGCCATGCCGCTGAGCCAGCCGAATTCGCGCGGCTTGCGATAGGCCTTCATGAAGAAGACGGAGAACATGTGGACGAGGATGGCGAAGATGAACAGGTTGGCGGCCCAGGCGTGCGCGGAGCGGATCAGCCAGCCGAAGTGCATGACGAAGGTGATCTGGCGGACCGACTCGTAGGCTTCGGCGCCGGGGCGGTAGTAGACCAGCAGCAGCACGCCGGTGAAGCACTGGACGAGGAAGAGGAACAGCGAGATGCCGCCCCAGTAATACCAGAAGGACTGGGCGTTGACGGGCACGGTTTTGTGGCGTGCGAAGGCGGCGAGCTCAGAGATGCCCAGGCGCTCGTCAACCCAGTCGTAGATGGAAGCGGATTTTGTGGTCATGCCTTGAATCCTCGACAGATGACAGGTGACAGATGACAGATGACAGTAAAGTACAAAAACTACGCGCGCGAGACTTGTACGCCGGCTTCGCTGACGGCTACCTTGAAGAGCTTGAGCGGCTTGGGCGGCGGGCCGCTGACGTTGGCGCCGGTGTAGGCGTTGTAGACGCCGCCGTGGCAGGCGCAGTGAATGCGGTCGGCCTGCGGCTCGTATTGCACGGTGCAGCCGAGGTGAGTGCAAACGGCGGTGAGCGCGACCCAGCGGCCGTCGGCGTGATGAATGAGCATGGAGGGCGACGTGCCGAACTTGAACATGAGCACGGAGCCGAGCGGAAGCTTCTGCGCGTCCTTGAGCGTAACCTCGGTGACGGCTGTGGCACTGAGCGCCATCTCCTCAGGCGAGGCCAGGTAGCGATAGATGGGATAGGCGAGGGCGGCGGTGTAAAGCAAGCCCGCTGCGCCGGCCGCGGCGAGGAAGAAGCGGCGGGTGGTTTGTTCGCCGGGTTCCAGGTGTTCGTCGACGCCCACCGGCGCGAGGCGCGGCGTTTCGGGCAGGCCAATGTTTTTGCCCAGGATAGCTTGATCGCTCATATTGAAGCGGCCTCCATAACTTTTCTTGCGCGCGCCACGACGGACACGAGCCAGCCAATGACGCCCAGGCCGGCAACGAAGAGGACCAGGAACAGTCCGACGACCCACCAGTTGGTGGCGACGGCGCGATCCCACACGTCATAGCCCTTGCTGAGCAGGGTGAGGTCGCGCACGGCGTCGCGATAGACGGTGAACATGATCTCAGTGAGCACGGCGACCAGGACTGCGGCCCACGCGAGTACACCGGACTGGGCGGCAGAGATTTTGGCGAATCCGGCGTAGCCTGCGAGGAGGATGGCAACCGCGACGAGGGCCAGCCAGCCGTAGGCGGCGAAGCCGAAGAACTTGTAGAGCGGGTGCGTGGCGAGGCCGAGTTTGACGGCGTCGGGCTGCACGCTGGCTGCCCACAGGCCGGCGGCCAGGTAGACAACGCCGAAGATCACTGCGATTTTTCCGCCAAGGCCGGAGACAAAGCGCTTTTCATCCGCGGTGAAGGTGCTGCGGCCAGCCAGATAGATGAGCCAGAGTCCGCCGATGAAGAAGCCGCCTGCGAGCATGAGCAGCCAGCGGGGGGTGAGGGTGGGATCGCCGGTGGGCAGATAGGCGCCGGCGCCGGAGGCGGCGTACATGTCGCGCCAGACTTCGGGGCGGAGCATGAGCGTCATATTGGTGGAGAGCAGGCGGGCGATGAAGCCGGCGAGCAGCCACGCGCTGAGGCCGATACCCCAGGCCGATTTCCCTGCCTCAAGCCGCGCGGTGAACTGATAGAGCAGCCAGTAAGTGAGGGTGAGGATGCCGATGATCGATATCCAGTAGAGACCGATGAGGACACTCGATGTATAGAGCGCGCGGCCGTAGAGCACCTGGGCGAACAGCAGCGGCGGAACACCGAGGTTGATGACGTAGGTCATGACCACGGTGAGGCGGCGAGCCAGCGCCCGCGCGGTGACCAGCGATTGCGGCGAGCCGCGGAAGAGGCTGAGCAGGACGGCGATCAGCAGCCCGCCGAGCAGCATTTCCACGGCGACAAAGTGCAGTGCCAGGGTAACGATATGGAGGAGCTTGATCAGCCAGATCGGAGCCGGCAGAGGAATTGGATCGACAGCGGGATAAAGGGGCATGACGCTTTAGAAATTCCTTTCAATCACCGGAAGCAACGGGGAATGCTTGGACGTTTTGGGACATTTTGGACTGTTTCTCTCCAATTTCAATTGGAAAGGAAAAATTATCTTCCCCGGCGATTTGCGGTCTGTGACGGCAGGCACATTTCTTCGTGACACCCTCGGCTAGTCTGCTGGCGAGACGACGTTCTTGTACGGCAGGACGAAGGCATGAAGAAGACCAACTCATCGATGCAACTGACGCGGGCGGCCGATTACGCGATGCGGGTGATGATTCACCTGGCCACGCTACCGGCGGATGAGCGCGCATTGTTGCCTGCGCTGGCAGCGGCGACGGCGGCTCCCGAAAGCTTTCTGTCGAAGGTGCTGCAGGCGCTGTCGCGAGCGCGGCTGATCACGTCGCAGCGAGGACAGTCGGGTGGGTTTGCGATTTTGCCGAGAGGCAGGCGGGCGTCGATGCGCGAGGTGATTGAGGCCATCGATGGGCCCGTCTACCTGAATGTGTGCCTGATTTCGGCGAGAGCATGCGGCAGGGCGAAATGGTGCCCGGCGCACACGGTTTGGGTTGAGGCACAGCGGGCGATGCTGGAGGTTTTGTCGGCGGCGGTGATTGAGGATTTGGCGGCGGAATCGTCCAAAGGGCGTCGGCGAGGTGCCACGGCTTTTGCGGAGCTTAAGGTTTCAACCCGACCATAAAGGCGGAGCGCGATCTGAGGCGGAGAGAGATGGAACTGCAAGTTTCGCGTATTGCGAGTATTTCGACTATACAGTAGCATAGAGACATCATGCCTCTGACAGCCAACAAACCGATCTCAGTTTCCGAAAAAGAGCAACAGCAGATGAGGGCCGTAAAGCGACTCCTGCGTGGGGGCGCACCCGCTTTGGTGAGTCCAACCGGGGAGCGGGTCGAAGTTCCCGGAACGGTTTACGAAGTTCTCAAGAGGGCCGTGGGGTTCATGTCGCATGGCCGGGCGATCACGTTGGTTCCGGACGACCAGGTGGTCACCACCCAGCGGGCGGCGGACATCCTGGGCATGTCGCGTCCGTTCTTCATCAAGCTGCTCGATGCCGGGGCAATGGCCTACCACCGGGTCGGCAACCAGCGGCGTGTTGCTCTTCGCGACGTGCTGGAGTTCGCGAAGAAACGCGATGAGCAAAGGCTCGCCTCGCTGGATCGGCTGGCGCGCGACGCGTTTGAAGCTGGCTTGTATGAGCGGAGTGTATTTCCGGAGGGCGGCGTGGACGAGTGAAGCAAAAGGCTGTCGCTCTGCTGGATGCGTGTGTTCTCATCCCCATGCCGCTTGCGGATACGCTGCTTCGACTCGCAGCAGGCCCGCACCTCTATGTGCCGAAATGGTCCGATCGGATCATGGTTGAGGCAGACCGAACGCTTCAGGAGAATTTCGGTTTATCTCCGGAAAAGACTGCGTACCGCGAAAGCGAAATTCGTCGGCATTTTCCTGAGGCGTGGGTCGAAGGGTATGAAGCATTGATTCCCGTAATGACGAACCATCCGAAAGACCATCATGTACTGGCCGCAGCCGTGCGCGCGAGAGCGGGAACGATCGTCACGTACAACGTCAAAGATTTTCCAGTGGTCTCACTTGCGCCCTATTCCATCACGGTGGCGGGGCCATCTGCCTTTCTCAAGAAGCTCTACGAATTGGCCCCGTTGGAGGTGATGGAGACATTGGAGCATCAAGCGGCCGCCATCGGGCAGAGTCTGGGCTACCTGCTCGCGAGGCTCCGCATCAACGCGCCGGGATTCGTCGCGCTGATCGAAGAGAAGGGAAAGTCGTCAGGTGAGCCAGACGCGATGGGCACATAGCTGCGTGCCCGTTGTCTTCAATCGAAGTGTGGGAAGAAATGAGAAAGCGCAGGGAGTCCTCAACCAGTTCCCTCCACCTTTCGGTCGATACTTGGGACTATCCCGGCCCGTATACTGGCTGCCTATGTTCCAGGCACTGCGTACGACCACTTTCCTTGGACTGCTGGCGGCGGGGATTCCCGCGCTGGTTTTCTCACAAGCCACAGGACCCGGTGTCCTTCCCCCGGGGCAGCAAACTGAAAAGCCCGGCGAGGGCGCACAAGCGGCCGCCACCAGCGGCGAACAGACCGGAGCCACCAACGGCGGCCATCCGCTGCAGCTCGACGCGCAGCACAGGCCGATTACCGAGGGCGGCTTTGTGAAGAGCGGGCCGGTCATCTTTGAAGACGTGAGCGAGAAGGCCGGGCTGACCCACTGGACGCACAAGATGGGCACGCCGGCGAAGAGCTACATTGTCGAGACCAAGGGCTCGGGGGTGGGGCTGATCGACTACGACCACAGCGGCTGGCTCTCGATTTATGTGGTCAACGGGTCGACGATGGATGCGATGACCGGCAAAGCTACGCCACCGCACGCAGCGTTATTCCGCAACAATCACGATGGAACATTCACCGACGTGGCTGCCCAGGCGGGTGTGACCAACGACCGCTGGGGCACAGGCGTGGCGATAGCCGACTTTGACAACGATGGCTGGCCGGATATTTTTGTGTCGAACGTGGGCAAGAACCGCCTTTACCACAACAATCACGACGGCACCTTTACCGATGTGGCGGAGAAGGCCGGCGTGACGCTGGGCAATTGGTCGAGCGGGGCGACGTGGGGCGACTACGACGGCGACGGACGGCTGGATCTGTTTGTGGCGGGCTACGTTCATTGGGACTGGAACAACCTGCCGGACAGCAAGGAAGCAGGGGGCAACAACGCGTTCTGCACGTTCCGCGGCGAGCAAGTGGCATGCGGGCCGAGAGGACTGAAGGGCGAGCCGGATCATTTATTTCACAACAACGGCGACGGGACGTTTACCGACGTGAGCGACAAGGCCGGCGTGGCGGACCATGCGGGCTATTACGGACTCGGCGCGCTGTTTGTGGACATCAACAACGACGGAAAGCCCGACTTGCTGGTGGGCAACGATTCGACGCCGAACTATCTCTATCTGAACAAGGGCGACGGGACGTTTGAGGATGTGAGCTACGCATCGGGCTTCGCGCTGAACGAGGCGGGGCGCGAGACCGCGTCGATGGGCATTGCGGTGGGCGACTACGAGAACAACGGCAGGCTGGATGTGTTCAACACGACATTCTCAGACGATTACAAGCCGCTCTACCACAACGAGGGCGACGCGAATTTTACCGACATCAGCTATCACGTGGGGCTGGGCGAGATCACAGTTCCCTTCCTGAGCTGGGGCGACGCGTTTCTGGACTACGACAACGACGGCTGGAAAGACCTGCTGATGTCGGACGGGCACGTATACCCGGAGGCGGACAAATATAACTGGGGGACGAGCTGGGCGGAGCGGCCGATGCTGTTTCATAACATCGATGGCAAGCGGTTTGAGAATGTGGCCGCGGTGGAGGGTTCGGGGCTGGCGGATGTGATTGCGGGGCGCGGCATGGCGGTGGGCGACCTGTTCAACGACGGCAAGCTGGACGCGGTGATCAACGTGATGGACGGGCATCCGGTGCTGCTCAGGAATGTTTCGCCGGACAAGAATCACTGGCTGGAGTTGAAGCTTGTTGGAGGGCCGAAAAGCCCGCGTGATGCGGTGGGCGCGACGGTGTATGTGACCGCGAACGGAATGAAGCAGCGCGAGGATGTTTTGAGCGGCGGGAGTTATCTCTCGAGCAACGATCCGCGGCCGCATTTCGGGTTGGGGCAGGCGACGACGGTGGATACGATCGAAGTGCATTGGCCGAGCGGAAGGCAAGAACACTTCACCGTGCCGGGAGTGGATCGGATTGTCACTCTCACNNACGCGGACTGCGGAAAAGAGGGGCTGTGGGAGCTTGGAGCTTTCACAGCCCTTTTGTTTATGTGGCAATCGGGCTCGGTGTTGCGGCTGGTTTGAAGTTGATGGGGCCGGTTAGCGGCCAGTCGTTTTTGAATTGTATTCCGAACAAATGTAAGGCCTGTCGCAAGGCATAGAGCTTCATTTTCGCAGAAAGTTTTCGATAGCTTTGGCGGGAGGTAATTGGGTAGGTGCATGCATGCGGGAACTGGAGCCAGGCCGCAATTGAATGCGCCGGCGAGGGTGCGGCAGCGGCAGGGGTTTGCAAATTAAGGCTGGGAGTGTTTCAATTTGAATATTGAAACAGGGGTGCTCCACGGAGTGGGGCTGAGAAAATACCCTAGAACCCGATCCGGATAATGCCGGCGTGGGAAGCTTTCGAAGCCGAACGGCCCCCTTCCTCGAATCGCAGCGTGAGCCCTCCTGTTTCTTTCTGTTTGAAACAAGGGGAGACCATGCTCGACACCGCAACCGCTATCGCCGCAAACCCTCTGAATCAACCTCGTGCAGGCGACGCCGCATGCTTTGCGCGCAGGTTTGCTGGCGTGGGACCCGCCGAGGTGTCAGGCGCGGGTCGCTATTTGCTGGTGACGGTGCTGATGGCGGCGTGCGGCCTGGCTATTCCGGTTTTGGCCGTTGCGCAGAGTTCAACTCCGCAAACAGCAAGCAGTTCCCAGACACAAGACTCAACGAAGACAGACACCGCGAAGCCTGCGACGCAACAGATTGCTCCGGTCACCACGACGGTAGTGGTGCATGGCGAGACCAGGGACAACTACCTTCCGGACGCGGTGACAGTTGGCACGCTGGATGGCGCAACGCTGACGGAGACGCCGCTGTCGGCAATGGTGATGACACGCGATTTGCTGAACGACCAGGTTTCGCGCCTGCTTTCCGATGTGGTGAAGAACGACGCGTCGGTGGGCGACGATTACGTTCCGGTGGGCTACTACGGCGTCTATGAGATTCGCGGTTTCGCGATCGACCTGGCAACCGGCCTCGAGGTCAACGGGATGACCATCGCAGGCGAGCAGGACGTTCCGCTCGAGAACAAGGAGCGCGTGGAGATTCTCAAGGGGATTGCGGGCGTGGAGAGCGGCGTGGCCGGTGCGGGCGGTCTGATCGACTACGTGACCAAGCGGCCGGCGGCTATCAAGGCTCTCGATCTGGCGACCGATCATCGCGGCAGCGCGTATGGAGCTGTGGATCTGGGGCGGCTGTTCGGCAGCCGCAAACAAGTGGGCGCGCGCGTGAATCTGGCCGGCGAACGAATCGCAAGCTATATGAGCGACACCAACGGCTGGCGCGCTGTGGGCGCGGGCGCGGCCGATTGGAAGCTGAGCTCCAAGGCGATTTTGAAGGGCGACTTCGAGTACCAGCATAAAACTGAACGCGACGGGAGCGGGTATCAATTGCTGGGCGGTACGACGCTGCCGGACATCAACAAAGTTTATCCGTCGACAATGCTTGGCGATCAGCCTTGGGGTCCGCCCGACACGTACGACACATTCAATACCGGCGCGCGGCTGGACTACAATCTGCCGCGCAACTGGCTGGCATTTGCCGCGGGAAGCCTCAGCCATTCGCTGATTCAGGACAACGTGATTTATGCATATGGCTGCTACTACGAAACGGAGTGCAATTCCGGCTCGGCTCCCTATCCCTGGTTCTTTGCTCCCGACGGGACCTATGACATTTACGATTATCGCGACCCCGGTGAGTTGCGCATCGATGCACAGGCCGAGGCGATGGTGACCGGCCACATCAAGACCGGGGCTGCAAGTCATGACATCGTTGCGGGAGGCGAGTTATTTCTGCGCAGTGTGCAACTGCCAGGTGCGCCGCCTGCGAACGCACCCCCCACTGTGCAGTATGGCGCTGTGTACACATATTTGGGCTCAGAGAACATCTACCAGCCCAATGCTCCGGTCCCCATCGAAAACCCACTTCAAGCTGCTGGGCCGCGAGCACTCGCCGAGGACAACCATCAATCGGCAGCAGTGATGCAGGACAGAATTCACTTGCCTGGCCGCATTCAGCTGCTCGCCGGTGGGCGTTTTGATTCTGTACGCGACCATAATGATTCCGGCACAAATGAAGCTGGAGCCCCAGACTATACAGACAGGACCGTCTGGCTACCGCAATACGCAGTCATTTTCAATCCGGTGGATAACCTGACTCTTTACAGCAACTATGGCGTACAGCTTTCGCTGGGGCCGCAAGCGCCGTTTTGGGCTGGTGGGTACTACCTGTCTCCGTTCATCACACGTCAAGCAGAGATCGGTGCGAAATACGAGCCAGGACAGCGCATTTTGCTCACCGCGGCCTTCTTCCACATGCGCGCGCCGTTCTTCTACCCGGATGTAATCGCCGGCTCACAAGTATTTGTATCTCAGGGCCGCGAGACGCACGACGGGATCGAGGTAAACGCAGAGGGAAAGGCTACGAACTGGCTGCGACTGACGGCTTCGGCGGCGGCAATGAACGCGATCTCCGACGACACAGGCACGCCGTCCTTCGACAACAAGCAAGTCATCAATGTGCCGCATCTGCGCACGACTCTGTTTGCGGACCTTAAGGTTCCACACGTACGCGGCCTGCACCTGATGCCCGGATGGAGCTATGCGGGACGCAAGGAAGCCACGCGGGACGACGTGGTGAGCGTGCCGGCATATAACATTTTCAACATGGGCGCGCGTTACACACCCGGCGGCGAAGAGGGCCACGTGACCTTCCGGATCTACGCCAATAACATTGCCGACAAGCGCTACTGGAGCGACACCGGCGCGAGTTACGGAGACACGTTTGTCTGGCTCGGCGCGCCAACGACGGTGCGGCTCTCGGCGCATTACACTTTTTGAGATTGAGAAACCGGCGAGAAGGCTAAGTTTGCAATGAGCGCAACAGTGAAAACACACGGACTCGATGGCAAGCTGGTGAAACCCGACTGGGCACCGCTGACGCTGGACGAGGTGCGTGCGCTGCTGCGGCAGTTCCCTGCTTGCGGCGAGCCGATTGAGATTGAGACGGTAAGTCCACGGCCGTTCTCCGCCGCCAGCGTGGTGAGCACGCGCGGTCGGCAAGTGTTCATCAAGCGTCATCATCGATCGGTCCGCGACCGCGAGGAATTGCTGGAGGAGCATGCGTTTCTGGCGCATCTGCTGGCGCATGGAGCGGCGGTACCGCGCGTGTTTGCGAATGCTTTGGGCGAGACGGCCATTGAGGTCGGCGATTGGACATACGAGGTGCACGAAGCGCCGGCGGGCGTGGATGTTTATCGCGATGCGCTTTCGTGGACGCCATTTCGAAGCGTGGAGCATGCGTACTCGGCTGGAC
>PMWR01000289.1:935-3625 GCA_003166055.1 Acidobacteriaceae bacterium | reverse complement strand
GAAGATGCAAGTGCAACGGCGATCATCGACTTTGGCCTGGCCGACCGCACCAATGCGGTGCATGATCTGGCGCAGGCCATTGAGCGCAACATCGTCGAATGGCTTGCGCTTGTTCAGGGATCAGGGATCAGGGGTCAGGGGTCAGGAAAAGCGCCGGTGCATTTCGATCACCTGACCGCATTGCTTGATGGGTATGAATCTGTGCGCCCGCTTAGCGATGAGGAGGCTGCGGCGCTAGCGCCGATGACAGCGCTGGGCCATGCGGAGTTTGCGCTGTCGGAGACGGATTATTTTCTGACCGTGTTGCACTCGGAAGAAAATGCGGCGATGGCCTGTGAGGGCTGGCTGGTGGGTCATGCGCGCTGGTTTCGCGGCGCAGGCGGCACGAGACTGCTGGACGCGATACGTCGATGGGCCGAGCACCGCGTTCACCGCGACGATGGAGTTCTGCGATCATGAGCTGGACTTCGATCCCGATCTACATCTCCGCGCACTGGGTAGAGCTGGCCGGCTTTCTTACCACGTGGGTGGGCATCTGGCTAACGACGCGGCGCATGCTCATTTGCTGGCCAGTGGTGCTGGCAGCGGACATTTTCTACCTCGCTGTTTTCTATCGGGCACGGCTCTATTCCGATGCCCTGCTGCAGGTGTTTTTTATCGCATTCACGCTATACGGCTGGTGGCATTGGTGGCGCGGCATACGCGCGGAGGGCGAGGTGCGCGTGGTTCCGCTCAGTGTGCGGGAATGGATCGCCGGACTAATTGCGGGCGCAGTCGGCGCGATGCTGCTGGGTTGGTTGATGGTGCGCCTGGGCGCGGCGCTGCCTCATCTGGATGCTGCGCTTACCAGTTATAGCCTTGTAGCAAGCTGGTGGCAGGCGCGCAAGCACACCGCCAACTGGTGGCTGTGGATTGCAATCGACGGCGTGTACATCGGCGAGTACGCATACAAGGATCTGTGGCTGACATCTGTGCTTTCCGTCGGGTTGGTGGCATTGGCAGTGCTTGGCTTGAGAGATTGGCGGCGAGCGGAGTCCCATGATTCAGAAGTGAGGCCTGGGGCGCGCGCCGCTGTGAGTTAGATCGCGGCTTGAACGACGTTGTGCAGTGGCTCGNNCTCCACAGCGGATGGCCGTCGGGCAGAGGTTCGGGGTTGGCGACGTCGAGTGCGGCGCGAATACGGCCCGATTGCAGCGCCTCAACGAGCGCGTCTGTTTGTACGATGGGCCCACGCGCGGCGTTGACGAGCAGTGCGCCCTGCCGCATTAATGAAAGCTGATGCGCGCCGATGAGGCCGTGCGACTCAGGCGTGTCGGGCAATATGAGCACGACAATCTGGGCGCGCGGCAACAGGCTGTCAAGTTCGCTGACGGCGTGCACTTCAGGCTTGGTGCGCGCGGTGCGGGCCACGCGCAGCATCTCGACATGAAACGGCGCAAGCATGCGCTCGATCTCCTTGCCGATGGCTCCGTAACCAACCATGAGCACTGTCTTGCCGGTGAGTTCCTCAAGCATGACGGGCGGATAAAGCGGGCGCGTGTCGCCGGTGATGGCCACGTAGCGCGCGCTGGCATCGAAGCGGCGCTTCCAAATGCCGGCTCGCTGCACTTCGAGATAGAACGGGAAATATTTGAGCATGGCGAGAATGGCGCTCACCGTCCACTCCGCGGTGGAGATATTATGCGCGCCCTGGGCATTGCAGATGGTGACATGGGGGCCGACGACGGGGGGAATCCACTCTGTGCCGGCCATCATCGAGAGCACCAGCTTGACGCCGCGCAGGTGTGGCCAGGTCTTTACAGCCCTTACGGAGTAGGGGTTCGGAATCCAGACATCGATTTCGATATCGTGATCCGGTTCGTCGGGCAACGGGATGAGTTCGACTTCCTGCGGGAAATCCTTCAACAAATCAGCGGAATAAATGGCTGGGTATCCAACTCGTAGCATGGGCTCCACCTGGTCGGAAGTTGCGGGCGACCTGCTTCTATGCTAATCGGAAGAGGCCGATACGTTCTGTGCCCCGTCCCACGGACAACTGATAATCTTGATTCGTCCCGTCTCGTGCGGACGGTCACCGCAGAGGGTTGGGGGGCTCGGTCATTCTGAGTCAATGATAATCTTCGACTGCGGATTGCATCGATGCGCCTGAAGGCAGACAAGACGTGGTCCCAACAACTGCTTGACCTGAAGCAGCGAGTAGAACATGCGGACCGGCCGGGGTTCCTTTCGTGGGAGCGGCAGCGGCTCCTGGTTCATGCGGCGAAGACGGCGCTGGCCGCGGCGCTGTGCTGGTGGCTGGCGCTGCGCTTCGGACTGCATGATGGCTATTGGGGCGCGATCAGCGCGATCATCGTGCTGCAATCGAACATGGGCGCGACCGTAACCGCATCGCGCGATCGCTTGATTGGAACGCTGATCGGCGGAGTGTTCGGCTTTGCGTTTTCGGTCTATGGCGTGCTGCCGTGGAACTACGCCCTCGCGGTACTGGCGGCGATCATCGTGTGCGGCCTGCTGGGACTGCGCAGCAGTTCGCGGCTGGCCGGAGTGACGATTACCATCATCATGCTGGTGCAAAAGGGAGGCTCGCGCTGGGGGTTGGCGCTGGACCGCGTGGGCCAGGTGGTGCTGGGCATTGTGGTCGCGCTCGCCGTGACTACGCTGGTTTTGCCCGATCGCGCGCGGCTGCGGCT
>PMWR01000289.1:0-895 GCA_003166055.1 Acidobacteriaceae bacterium | reverse complement strand
GAGGACATTGCGCAGCTCGAATTGCGGATGACGGCGGTGCGGCCCACGGGTCTTGGGTTTTCGCAGGCCGAAATCCTGCGCGCGTATGCAGTGCAACTTCACCTGAAGCAGCTTGCGCGGCTGCTGAGGGCTTCGCGGATTGAAACCAGCCGCGCCGTCGGCGAAACTGCAGAATAGGAGGAATTGCCATCCCACCCATCGCAAGAATTGCGAAGGATAAAGCACCCGCCTATGAGTCGCGAGGAGATTGCCTTATGCGAAGAACCTGCGCAGCGCCTCAACACAAGCTTCGATCTCGCCGGGCGTGACGGCGTAACCGAAGCGCAGATGACCTTCGCCTTGCGCACCAAATACAGAACCAGGGATGGTGGCGATGTGCGCTTTTTCAAGAAGAATCTGCGCGGCTGTGCGGCTATTCTTGTGGATCTTTTCCACGTTGGGAAATGCATAGAACGCACCTGCGGGCGGCACGCATTCAAGGCCCACTTCATTGAGACCGGCCACCAGCAGATCGCGGCGCTTGCGATACTCTTCGCGGAGACGGGCGATCTCGGACTCCGGCGTGGTGAGCGCCTGAATCATGGCGTACTGCACGGGCGTGGCGACCCCGTTGGTGGAGTAGAGAACGATTTTGCGCAGCGCGGTCATGAAGGGCTCTTTGGCCACCGCGTATCCGGCGCGCCAGCCGGTCATGGCGTAGGTTTTNNTCGCGTTCGATGGCGAAGGCGGCTACTTCCTCGGCCTCGGCGCGGGTGAAGACCAGGCCGCTGGGATTCTGCGGCGTGTTGTAGTAGATGGCGCGCGTCTGCGGTGTGGAGAACTGCTCCAGCGTTTTGCGAATGCCGTTGCGCCGTGCGGTGATGGTGGGTACCGACAACGGCCGGGCTTGCGCGCC
>PMWR01000100.1 GCA_003166055.1 Acidobacteriaceae bacterium | reverse complement strand
TGTCGACCGTGGTGGCGGGCGATGGCGCTTGCGCGGCGTTGGGCGATGGCGGCTCCGCTACGGCGGCGAGCTTGAGCGGCGCCGCGGGTGTGGTGGCCGATGGCGGCGGGAATCTGTATGTGCTGGAGCCGGATGGCGTTCGGCTGGTCGCGAACGCGAGCGCGCCGCTGAACTTCGGATCGGTGAATGTGGGGAGCACGTCGCCGGCGCAATCGGTGATCCTGACGAACGGGGATATCCTACAGTCCGGCCCGTCCACGGGCACGCAAGGTACTGCATTGGGGCTCACTACGGGAGGAACGCCCTTCAGCATTGTGCCGTATCTGATGGCGAATCCGAACATTCTGGATTGCGATGCGAATAACTACAGCCTGTCGCCGGGCCAAAGCTGCGGTGCGTCTTTCACCTTCTCACCCATCAACGATGGCGGTCCCTTCACCAACTTTGCCTTCTCGCAAGCCGGGGTCGGAGTCAATTTGACGGGCATGGGTACGGGACCATTGCCAACGGTGACGCTCACCGGCGGCCCACTGAGCTTTACCGCGGTGGCGAAGGAAACAACATCAGCATCGCAGCCGCTGTACCTGAAGAACACGAGCAACATCACCCTGTATATGCAATATCCCTACTTTACCTCTTCGTATGGGGTGTTCAAGGAGACGGACCACTGCGGGTTCTCCAGCGGGGTGCAGACCCCGACGCTGGCCCCCGGTGCAACCTGCGAGATCGATATTACGTTTTCGCCGAACGCGCCGGGTCCATTTACTGGGACATTCAATTTGCCGGACAACGCGAGCACCGGCGACGGGACTCAGACAGTATCGCTATCAGGCACAGGCCTGGCGCCGGTGGGGACGTTCTCGGTGTCGGAAGTGATCATCACTGCCCTGCCGGGAGCGACAGCGACCGAAGCCTTCAATCTGACCAACACAGGGACAGCTCCCCTGAACATCAATCCGTACTGGGTCATTACAGGTAACGATCCGGCGCGGTTCGCGGTTTTGAGCAGCACCTGCGGGTCGGTGCTGGCTATTGGTGCGTACTGCACAGTGACGGTGTCATTCTCGCCGCTGACGTATGCCTACTACTCGGCCGATGTGAGCGTGCAGGACGATAACGGTGGTGCGCCCATCATTACGCAAAATGGCGTCAGCACGTTCTACTACAATACTCAGACGTTGCACATGGTGGGCGAGACCGGATTGCCTTCGCGGACTGCGCTCTACTACCAGACGAACTATACCTTTGGGACGGTGCCGATAGGACAGAGTGCGACGCAAACCGTGACCGTAGAGCTCAACACCTCGCAGAAGTTGCAATCGATCGGCGTGATGACTGGGTTCACGGAGTTTACGGTGGGTACCATTACGGGCTGCGTGATCGATGGTGTGACCCTAAATCCCATAGGGACGACCTGCCAGGTGCCGGTGACGTTTACGCCGCAATGGCCTGGGTTCCGTACCGCCCCGATGGTGGTAACAGATGTTGAAGGCACCGTTGGCATTCCTTATACATTCCCGCTGACGGGGATTGGTGCGGGATCGGTTGCGGCGATGACGCCCGGAATCATTTCCACGGTGGTTGGAGGGGCAAATGGCCACGCGGCCGGAATAGTTGGAGCCGATGGACCAGCGAAACAAGCCGAGGTGTCGTTTATCAACGGGTATGCGATCGATCCGATAGGCAACCAGTTCATCTCGGACACCGAGAACGAGGTGATCTGGAAGGTGGATACGGCCGGGAAGATTCACCTGTATGCGGGGACGCCGTGGCCGTATGGTGGGTATGCGCAGGGTGTGGAGGGGGATGGAGGAACAGCGCTGGGAGCGGAGATTGGCTATGCTGGACCGTTGGCGCTGGACTCCAGAGGCGGCCTTTATCTTGGCGACAACAACGGCAACAACTACGGTCAGCCGACCGAGCTTCGCTACATCGATAGCGCGACGAATTCGATCATCAATTTCGTAGGCTTCACCACACCTGCGACATGGTCTCCGAGTACCGGATTCGGGCCGACGAATCGGCTGCAGGTCAACGTGAACGGGACGACGTATCTCTTCACCGCATTCACCGGCGGAACGACCGGGAGTAGCGCTCCCTCGTGGCCCACGAGCGCGGGCACCGGTGTGTTCGACGGCACGATGGAGTGGATCAACCAGGGCGTCTACTACGGCAGGGCCGGGTGCGCGGCGCAGACGGACTCCTGGGGCGATGGTTGCCCTGCGTCGGAGGCAACGGTGGGCACGGTGGGGGGAATTACTCTTGACCGGGGCGGCAACCTGTTCTTCTCGGATACCGGCTATGTCACCTCCAACTCAGGGATCGTCACGTACCACTCCATGATTCGGCGCGTGGATGCGACGACGAAGGTGGTGACGCTCTTCGCGGGCAACGGGACGTATGGATACACGGGGGACGGCGGGACAGCCACCTCCGCTGAGGTGACAGCGGGAGAGTTGGCCTTCGACTCCAAGGGCAATCTGTACTTCAGCGACGGCGGCGGGACCATCCTGCGCAGGGTCGATGCGACCACGGGATTCATCAGCACGTTTGCCGGACAAGAGGTTTATTCGGCCCAGCAAAATTACTGCTCGGGTGGAGGCGGCGATGAAGGACCAGCGTCGGCAGCTACGTTTGCGAACCTGAGCAGCCTTGTGATCGATGCGGCGGACGATATCTATCTCGTCGACGGGTCGTCCTGCCATGTGCGGCGGATCGATGCGGCGACAGGGACGATCCATAATGTGGCTGGATTGCCCGGAACGTATGGGTATTACGGCCCCGGGTACGGCGACTCGAACCAGTCAGGTTCCGACGGCGATGCGACGCAGGCGTTCCTGAATCAGCCTGGATTTGTGCGGTTGGACGGGCAGGCGAACATGTACATCGCGAGCGCGTTCGGCGGCGTGCGCAAGATCGATGTGACGCAGTCGGTGCTGAACTTTACCGGCTCCGCCTCGACGAACAATGCCTTCTCCCAGCAAGCCGTCAATACAGTGAGCGCAGCGCAGACGGCCACTGTTCTCAACGCGGGCAATGGCGGAGCCCTGGGCTTTACAACACCCTTCCTGGCGGCTCCGGCGTGGGGCATCTCCAGCTCGAACTTTCTGCGTGATGTGACCAGCCCGACTGGAAGCGCGGACTGTTACACGCGGCTATCGATATCGCAGGGTTCGATCTGTCCCGTCAACGTGGACTTCGGTCCGCTGAGTGGAAGTGGATGGCTGACGGGCATCGATACGGTCAACGACACGCCGACCGCGGGCACTGCGACACAGCCGATCGCTCTGTACGGAAATGCCGGCGGAACAACCCCGCTGGTGACGCTGACGCCGTTCCTCCTGTCGTTCTCGGTGGCGCAGGGTGCAACCTCGGCCCCCCAGACCTTGACGTTGACTAACAACGATGTGAACCCGCTGCCCATCTCTTCCATAACAATTACAGGTGCGGGCTCGACCGCCTTTGGGCAGGTCAACAACTGTGGGACATCCCTTGCAGCGATATCTAGCTGCATCATCGAAGTTGTCTTCAGCCCGCCAGTTCTGCCTGGCAGCGGAACTGGCGGGCCTCCGCCGGATCTTTTGCAGGCAACTGTGACGATCACGGATACAGCAGGAACCTCGCCACAGACGGCGCAGATGACAGGCGTGGGAACACTGCCGGCGATGGGTGAGCCTGGGCTTACACCGGACATCGAGGAGATCCACATCAGCGACACGGTCTCGCTGGTTCCCTCGACGCTGCTGGCGATCACGGAGACCATCACGGTGTCCGACGGCATGCCTTCCACTGTGCCATCGACGCTGCTCCCGATCTATGAGACGGTTCATGTGACCGATAGCGAGCGCGGGTTAGCCGGAACGACCCCGACCGCAACGACGACCAGCCTCATTGCGTCCGCGACCCTGATTACCGCAGGCGGTAGCGTGAATCTGACAGCGACCGTGATGCAAGTTGGCAGCACGATGTTACCGACAGGCAGCGTGAACTTTTACGAGAACGGCTTGATGCTGGGCTCGGCAACGATCGCCAATGGCGTGGCTGTGTACTCGACACCGGCGCTGATTGTAGGCAGCTATTCGTTCCAGGCGACGTTCCCCGGAAGCTCTGTGCTGGCGGCGAGCAGCTCAGCCACGGTTACCGTAAGTGTCGCGAGTGGCTCGCCGGCAATCACGTCCGTCAGCGCAATCCTTCCGCAGCA
>PMWR01000345.1 GCA_003166055.1 Acidobacteriaceae bacterium | reverse complement strand
GACGTGACCGCTTCTGCCGTAGTTGCTGCCGTCCAGGCCTACTCGAAAATCAACGCGGCTGGTGAGTGGATCGACCGAACGGAGACGGTCTCATTGAACGACCTTTTCGACCGGATGACTTCTCAGGAACTGGAAGCCTACGCGCAAACTGGGGCACAGCCGGGCTGGTTCCGGACCGCTCTATGCGCAACAGCGGGAGACAGTCGGGAAAACGCATCCTATGGCGAATAAAGGCCCGCAGGGGCGGCTAGGCGCAACAGATTCGGGCCCAAGGCCCGGCGGCTTCCCTCTGGGCTCTGCGCAGTCGAGAGCGGCTGCCAGGGGCTTGTTAGAGCGCCGCAGGGCTGTGGAAGGAGCAGGAACGCTCTTTGTCCTTGAGCGCATCGGGAGCGGCCACGGGGCGGGCCAGACGAAGGGCGGGAAATGCACTTGCCCGGTGCCCCCGGCTGGCGCTTTTGCTCTGTGCAGGTGCTTTGTATGAGACCAGGCGATATCGCGCTTGGTTTCTGCCAATCGCGGGCGGCTGCTGGGGCCCGATGGAGCACCAGTTTGCCAGGCGGAATTGGTTGACCATCATCCTTTTGACCGAAACTGGCCAGACTGCAACGCGCCGCACCCTGGGGAGTGGCGAGAAGCGTCACGGACGGGTCGCAGCCGCTCACAGGCCGCTTTCTCCGCATCCGGGCCGGCGACGGCGCTCTTTGCTCCTGATTGCAATCGGCAAGCGGATTGCCCGGACCACCCAAATCAATTCTCTGCTTCTTCCACTTGGCCATCACTATAGGTCGTGTATTCCGCCGTCAGTTCCTCGCCAGCTTCGATGTCCCGGATCGCGTAGAACCTGAAAGACGAGTCCGCAGCCATATTCGGATCTCTTGAATTGTTTAGAAACCAGGTTGGAGTCAGCCTGTTGAAGCTCGACGGGCATTCGTAATCATCACCCTTCAAGATACAAAAGTCCTCGTACAGCCGACGCAAGTCTGTTGGAAGGCTCTTCGTCGCACTTGCGCGGACTGGGACCAGGGAGTCGTCGTCTGGTTCAAACACATATGTTCCTTTGGGAATGTTCGCTATTGCAACCACTCCCACGCCGTGAATTCGGGATGGCATCAATCTTGCATAGACCCCTTCGTGCGGGAGCTTGCCACTTTTTTGCAGGCCCTTAAGAACGTCCGACCCGAAATCTGCCCAGGCGTCGTCGCGGAACTTGTACCGAGTCCGGACGTACCATTGCAAGGGAGCTGCTACGCTCGCCAGAATTGGGCAGGCGAGAAACGCAAGAATCTTGATTGTGTGCAGATGAGCGACCAGCCACGGCCAATGTGATGGAGTCAGAAGGAAGAAAAAGGCGAATAGGTACTCTGCAAAGCCAGCAACGAGAAACGTAAAGCCCCAACAATAGGGCAACCATGTTTCCCACGAGTCGGCGTCCCGAAGCCACTCGCGCAGTTCTGCGGCAACCGACTTCTTGTTGGCAACTGCCTCACTCAGGCATATCTGACCGTAATACCACGCCAGCAGCGACCTTTCCTTGTAGAAAAACAGTGCGGCGACAACACACAGTACTGACCCCATGACAATGAAGAAATGCTCTGGGTTCCACAACAATGCTCTCGCATCCTTTGACAGGGAGGCATTGAGTATCCCTGCCGGCGCCGCAACCGAGACGGCTGACAAGATGCCCATGATAGTCATCTCTTTGTCCAGATACTCCAAGTACTGTTTCACATCCATCTTGGCCTACCTTGAGCACGAAATCGACTTTAGCCTCGATAACCGGATGTCCTACCGCTGTGATGGAGAAGGCCTTGCAATCTTGGAGAAGCGGGAGCCTGGGGCGCCAACACCAGGATTTCGGCAGACTCTTGCAACCTGGCAGGATTATAAACCGGGATCGCCGCGGAGAAGTCCTGCGTCGGTGCTTCAAGGGAAACGAGTCATCTGCCGCATGATCTTCGACCGAGAGGTATATCAGACCACATTGCACGAAAGGTGCAGAGGATGACCGCGCGGGTGCCCGGCGCCCGGCTGGCACTGTAGCGACTGTAGCGGATACTGTAGCGGGTGCCAGTTTAGATGGGGTTAGATGGGTTGGTGGCGATGAGCCTTAACCTATTGAAAATACGAGAGCAGCGTATCAGGTACAAACCGGCATAAATGGCTCCGTAAGGTCTGCAAAACCTTTATGCGTCGGTTCGATCCCGACCCGCGCCTCCAATCCTTCCTGATACTTAGCTGAACATAAATTAGTCAGGCCTGGTTTCGTATTTCGCTCTCATTCGCTTTTTATTCGTCAAAATGAGGCTGATTCGAACTCGAGGGCGGACAAAAAGCGGACCGCCGTTTCCGGTTGGCCTAAAACCCTGGCCTGACTCCGGCTCAAACGGTAACGCGGCGCCAATCCAAGGTGCCGCGCCAAATTTAATTGATCTGGTTGTTCGACCTGGCCGGTCGCTGGGCTTTGATCCAACGGTTGACTCTCGCATCGAGGATGTCGAGCGGCAGGGCGCCGCCGGAGAGAATCTCGTCGTGGAAGGTCTTGAGATCGAACTTGGGGCCTAGCTCCTTTTTCGCGCGTTCGCGCAACTCGAGAATCTTGAGTTGGCCCAGCTTGTAGCTGCACGCCTGCCCGGGGCCGGAGATGTAACGGTCGGTCTCGGCCTGGATCGTGGGTTCGTCGATTGCATGGGAGTTGCGCATATACTCGACCACCTGTTCGCGGCTCCAGCCCATGTCGTGAATACCGGTGTCCACCACCAGGCGCACAGCCCGGAACAGTTCCGAGCGGAGCCGGCCATAATCCGAGCCCGGGTCCTGGTAAAAACCGATCTCCTTGCCGAGTTCCTCTGCGTAGAGCGCCCAGCCCTCGGTGTACGCGGANNAACTCGGGCAGGCCGGTGAGCGACTGCTGGACGCTGATCTGGAGGTGATGGCCGGGAACACCCTCGTGGTAGGCAACGGCCTCGTCATTGATGAAGCTGCGGTGAGTGGGGTCGGAGACGGCAACGGACACGCGGCCGGGACGCTTGCCATCGGGAGTTCCACCTTGATAGTGCGTTGCGGCGGCGGCCTGGAACGCCGGGATGGGCTCGACGGTCACCGCGGTCTTGGGCAAAAGGTCGAACAGCTCAGGCAGACGCGGCTGCATCTGGGCAATGTACTTGCGGAAATCCTCGACAATGGCGTCCGCGGAGGCGGGCTTATACTTGGGATCGTTTTCAACGTGGTCCCGGAAGCTGGCCAGGTCCTTGTAGCCGTTGGCCTTGGCGAGCGCGGTCATCTCCGCTGTGATGCGAACAACCTCCTTGAGCCCGATCTCGTGAATCTGCGCGGCCGTCAGGTCGGTGGTGGTGAAGCGGCGGAGGGTGGCCTGGTAGCGGCGCTTGCCGCCGCCGAGGGAGTTGATCGAGAGCGTAGTGCGGGTGTAGGGGATGTAATCCGTGGTAACGAACGCGGCGAATTGCCTGTACGCCGGGAAGACCTCGTTGTTCACAGTGGAGGTGATTTCGTCGGTCAGCCGCCCTTTGTCGGCGTCGGAGAAGCTCGAGGGGAATTTCTTGAGAGGGATGAAGAACGGGTTGGCGGTGATGACGCCCTGGGCCTGATCGGGAATCTTTTCGGCGATGAATCGCACGGGGACGAGGTGATCGCTCACGCCGGCGCGCAGCACGTCCTCCACCTGCAGAAAGGCTTTAGGAATCTGGTGGAGGCGCGCGATGTAGTCCTCGTAGTGCTTGACGGAGTCGAAAGGCATGGAGAGCGGGAGGTCGGCAACGCTGGCGTGGATGCCGCCCCCGCCACCGGAGGAGCTGAGCGGCATCTCGTACTCTTTCAGGTCGTAGTCCTCCACGCGCTGCTGGAGCTGGCGAAGGAAGAGGTCGTGGGAGATAAGGTCCTGCTCGGGAAAGCCCGTGTCATCGATGGCTTTGATGCGGGCCAGGTCGGCGAGATCGCGCTCGTGGCGAGCCGCTGTGGCGGCCAGCGAGTAGTCGCCGAGCTGGTCGTTGTAACGGTAGTCCCCAACCGCGGTGGCCAGGGTAGGGCTCATCTTGAGGGCGGTCTCCCAGGAGTCGTTGAAGAGCGCGTTCTGGGCGGCCAGCCGCGTGTCTACTGAGGCTGGCGCCTGGGCAGAGGTGAATTGAGGGGCGGCAGCCAGGAAGAGACCAAAGACGGTGAGCAGGTTTGGACGCATGCGGAAAGGGTAGCAGAGCGGCTGGAATTGCGAGCGGAAAACTTCAGGCTCCTGGGTCCGGGCAAAGGGATTCGGGCCTCCAATTCCGCGAATCGCAGGGGCGTAATTCGCTCCGTGCGCACGACTTAAAACTCTCGTGAAGATCTGCATTTAACCGGATTACGGTCTCCGCTGGCGATCGCTGCACAATCGAATGCGCTGCGCGGAGACATTTTTCTGGCCTGTGAGCAATTTGGTACAGCCACCATCCCATATGGCTCCTGTATACAACAGGATGCGTTGGGTACAACGTAAGTCCGCCTTTGTTTTTCCGTTCCGATTTGGCACCCGGGCTTTAGGTCCCACCGTCGTGACGGAGATGTGAAGAGCGGAATCTCGCCAGTGGAACCTGTTTCCCCTTACGTAGATCGACCTTAAGACGCGCGGGTGAAACGGTGCCCCACTTTAAGGAAAGCGAACGATCCAATGCAAACGTAGCAAGCGTTTTTTGAGGAGGCCCCCATGCAACCAATCGAGTCAAGGAAATTGGCAAGTCATTTCGAGAGAGCTCTGAGTTCTCTATTGCATTTCAACCCGTGTCGGATGGGGGCGTTGTCGCTCCTCATCCTCTTTGCCGCGACCCTCCATGCGCAATTCGGCGCCAGCCTGGCGGGCACAGCGCTCGACCCATCCGGTGCGGCTATTCCTCACGCCAGCGCGACGCTGACCAATCTGGCCACTCAGCAGACCATGACCTCCACGGCCAACGGCACTGGCGCGTTTAGCTTTACTGAACTGGCGCCCGGACATTACTCCCTCACAGTGACCGCTCCCGGCTTCAAAAAGAGCGATCTTACAGATGTCGAGATCCAGGCCGAGTCGCCACGCAGTGTGAATGTAACCCTCCAGCCCGGTGGCTCCTCCGAATCGGTCGAGGTCAAGGGAGACGAGATCCCCCTGTTGGAAACCGCCGATGCGAGCGTCGGCACCACCATCGACGGGGAAGAGATTGAAAAACTGCCCACCTATGGAGCGGATCCGTATGAGGTCCTGCGCTTCGCCCCCGGCATCACCGGCGACGGCGCGCGCTCGGGCTCCGGACAGGCCCTCCTGCTGCCCAACGGAGCGGGCCCCGGCGGCTCCAACTCCGGCATCTTCCAAACCGAAAACCAAGTCCAGATTTCAGCCGACGGCCAGCGCGAGGCGGACAACAACTTCATGATTGACGGCGTCAGCGTCAACTCCCTCACCTATGGCGGAGCCGCCGTGGTTTCGCCCAACCAGGAAGCTGTCGGCCAGATCAGCATTGTATCCACGTCCTTCGATGCATCCGACGGCCGCAACTCCGGCGCGCAAATCAAAGTCGTTACCAAGAGCGGCAGCAACACGCTCCACGGGTCGCTGTTTGGCGTGTACGACGAGCCCGGCTTGAACGCCTACGACCGTTGGGGCGGGCCCTCCAATGCACTGCCGACACGCGTCGAAAACAAGGCGCGCACCTACGCCGCTTCACTCGGTGGACCGATTCTACGCAACAAGATCTTCTTCTTCGCCTCCTACGAGGGATTCACCACTGCCAACAACACCGAGACCGAATCCTACGTTGAGACCCCTGAGTTTCGATCCGCTGTCGTTGCCAACCGCGCGGGCGGCGTGACCGCGGGAATTCTGGGAAACCCCGGCGTGATTCCAAGAATCCGCGCCATCCTCACGCCTGCCTGCAACGGGCTGACCCTCGGAACCAACTGCAACGTCGTCACCGGCAGCAGCGGCCCTGGCCTTGATATCGGCTCGCTGACCCCGGGCGGCACTTCGCAAATCGGCGTCTTCCCCGCAAACACGCAGCTTGGCGGTGGCCTTGACGGCGTAGCCGACGTCGAAAACGCCCAGCTCTTTGTCCCCAGCCACAGCCGCGGCAACCAGTTCAACGCACGCGGCGACTGGTTTGCCACTTCGAAGGACCAGGTTGCGGGAACCTTCTACTTCACCAAGCTGGACAACGATGGCACCACCGGCACAGCCGGTTCGCGCCCCCAGGCGGATGCGCCCTTCAAACCGCTCAACTCCGCCGCAACCGCCATCTATATTCACACCTTCTCGCCCAACTGGCTCAATGAAGCCCGGGCCAACGGTACCCGCTTTGCGGAAAACGGCGTAAGGGACGCAGGCAATACCGTTGACTTCGGCATCCCCTACGTCAACGTACAGACCTTGCCCTGGGCCATCCAGTACGGCGCAAACTACGGCAGCACCACCCCCGCTATCTTCGCTGAGAATACCTACGAAGCACGCGACATGGTCACGCATACCTGGGGCTCCCAGGTGATTCGTATCGGCGGCGAATTGCGGCTCGAGCAGGACAACAACAACTTGTCCGGCGAGCAGAGGCCGATTTATGCCATGCAGGGTCTCTGGACATTTGCCAATGATGC
Organism: Acidobacteriaceae bacterium; assembly: GCA_003166055.1. The sequence continues at coordinate 9,285 of PMWR01000345.1, read as the reverse complement.
AGCCATCTATGAGGCCATCGAAGCAAATCCCGCCAACGGTGGCACTCCGCTCACCCAGCGCTACTTCCGCTCAGAAGATGTCGCCGCCTACTTCCAGGACGACTGGAAAGTATTGCCCAATCTCACGCTCAATTTGGGTGTGCGCTGGGAATATTTCACCCCGTTGCGCAACAAGGGGTTTGAGATCAACTATCCGATGCTCGGATCTTCGGGCCATGAGCTTAGCGGCCTTACCTTGCAGATGCGCAATCACCTCTGGGGAGCCTCGCCGCATAACTTTGCTCCCAAATTCGGCTTTGCCTACCAGCCTCCCGTTCTCAAGCAGAAGCTCGTGGTGCGAGGCGGTGCCGCGGCCGCATATAACCACCTCGATGTCGCTCTCTTCGAAAACGCTCTTGAAGATGGCCCCGGCGTCGCCAGCTTCGGCCTTTGCTGCGCCGGCAACGGCAACACCGCCGGCGTCCAATACGATATGGGAACAAGCAATTCGCCCTCCAGCTTCCCCTTCAACCCCGCGCTTGCTCTTGGCACCAACCCCGCCACCGGTTTTCCCTGCGAATATGGATCAACGTCCAGCAATTGCGTTTCCAACGCAGAGAGCTTCGAGGTCTACGGCGCTGCGTCCACCATCAAGCAGCCGGTGAGCATCCTCTACGCTCTTGGACTTCAATATCAATTGCCGTCCAACATGGTCGCCACCATTGGTTATACCGGCAGCGTCGGTTATGACTTCGCACGGCTGGTGAACCAGAACTTCATTTACTCGCAGTGCTCCCCTGCAACGGTCAACTGCTCCGGTACAACGCAGCTCACACCGGTTTACGCCGCCTATTTCGCGCAGACTGACTCCCATCAGTCCTACAACGCGCTCAATCTCGGCCTCACGCGCCGCGTCACCAATGGTCTCAATCTCGCCGCTTACTACACCTGGTCCAAATCGCTTGACCAGGTGTCGAACGGCGATCTCGCCGATTCCAACGGAAACCAGACCAACCCCGCCAACAACCAATCGGAATGGGGCCCATCGGATTACGATGTGCGCCACCGCATCACGCTTGTGGGCACCTATGAGTTACCCCACGTTCATTCCGGCAACGGCTTTGTGAATGCTGCCGCCAACGGCTGGCAAGTCAATGGCGTCATGACCTATCACACCGGTTTCCCGTGGACGCCGGTCACCTATAACCTGGCCACCAGCCCCCTGGTTCCAGGCGCAAACGTGGTTGGCCCCACGCGGCCGATAGCCTACTACGGCGGCGCAGGCACAAGCTGCTCCAATAGCGCATTCAAGACAGGCTCCAACTTCCCCTTGGGCGGCCCTGCTTATTTTGAGATCAGCGAGCCGACTTCCGAGACCAACCCTGTTTACGTTCCTGGCATTGGCCGCAACAGCTTCCGCGGCCCCTGTTTCTTCGGTACCGACATGAGCTTCGGCAAACAAGTGGTGCTTGACAAGTTCGACCATCACTCGTTGCTTCGTTTTCAGGTGAATGCCTTCAACATCTTCAACATTCTCCAGCTCCAGCCCATCACCAACGGCAACGCCAATCAGGGCGCCAACATCCAAAGCGCAACCTTCGGCTACGCGCAAGGCGCCGATGCCGGACGCGTCTTTGAATTCGTAGCGCGAATACAGTTCTAGACCCTCCCCCCATGGCGTTCGAGACGGAAAAACCCTCCGCCTCGAACGCCATTTTTTTGCTATTGGAAAAGCCTTCCTTTCTGTTTCAACCCGATGCCAATCGGGCTTTACTCCGTCTCAGCGCCCCTCACAAAAGTCCTTCCGCAGACTCGGCCTCATGACCCCGATACTGCGGCCGCCGCGCGTGTCACCGGACACACAGAGTGTCTGAGATGACACGAAACCCCAAAGCCAATTGACCCATAACTCGTATGTTTTCAATCGCTGGCAATTGGAGACCCGCTTGCACCTTGTCTGGGCACAGGCATTTGGGGCAAGGGGGACGCGATGGCAGCTTCGAGACTCGGCAGATTGGCAGCCGTGGCAGTGGCAGGGATGGCGCTGGCGGTCCAGGCGTTGGCGCAGAACACAGCAAACCAGAGTTCTCCGGCGCAGACCTCCGTTCCAGCAGCGACAAAGCGGGTGATCGTCGTAAGCCTCGAGGACCGGAAGCTTGCGCTGGTCGAAGACGGGCAAGTCAGGAAGATCTACACCGTCGCGGTCGGCAAGCCTTCAACTCCCAGCCCGGTGGGGACGTTCACCATCGAACGTCGCGTGGCCAACCCGACCTATCGCCACGAAGGCAAAACGGTGCCGCCGGGACCACGGAATCCGGTGGGCACCCGCTGGATGGGATTGAGCAAACACGGCTACGGAATCCATGGAACCAATGAACCCCGCTCAATCGGCAAAGCCGCATCGCACGGGTGCATCCGCATGGCAAAGGCCGATCTGGAAGAGCTCTACCCGCTCGTTTCCGAGGGCGACACCGTCGAATTGGTGGGCCAGCGCAACCAGGAGACCGCGCAACTCTTTGGCAACGGAGAAAATCCAGCCCCTGATACGACCATCCAGCCCGCGGCCACACTGACCGCTACGGCCGTGCCGGCAATTCGTGAACAGGTCCCGGCAGCCAATGCGAATAGCACGGAGAAAGCAAATGCGGCCGGCCAGGCGCTTGCAACGGTTATGGTGCTGGCGGAATTGCTCTAGGGAGGCGCGGTCATGAGTCTGCTGGCGGAAGCGATAACCCGATTAGGCGCAGTGGTGTTGCCGGTGGCGGCAGCGCTGCTGTTGGAAGAGTTGACGTATGGAGGACTGGTCCGGCTGCTCATTGCTCCAAGGCCGGAATCCAGAAACAGCACGGAGCGCAACAACCAAAAAGGAGAAGGAAAATGCTCGCATTGAAGCTGTTGTTAACGGTCGCGGGGGTCTTGTTGCTGGCTACCGCGTTGGGAATTCCACTCTATGGGCTCTATCTTCGCATTCGCTACGCGCGCCGCAAAGCCGCGGCCGAAGCCGACCTGATCGCGCCGGAACCAATCGCATGGCGCGGTCCAGTCGCGCTGGTATTGGTCGCTTGCCTGCCTCTGCTTATCGCGGCCAGCATCGTTGTCGTCCCCAGCGGAATGGGCGGCGTGCGGGTCAGTCAGATTCGCGGCACGCTGCCTGGCACGCTCTATCCCGGAGTGCACTTCGTCACACCGCTGGTCGAGAGTGTGCAGACCTTCGATCTGCGCGATCACCTCTTCACTGCAGGCATGGGTGAAGAAGGTGCAAAAACAACTGCGCCGAAGAGCGGCCTCAGCGTGCAGTCGCGCGAGGGCCTCAACATCGGACTGGCCGTGACCGTGCGTTACCGGCTCGACCCCGCCAAGCTCGATAGCGTGCAGGCGCACATGCCCCAGCCGGTCGACAAGGAGCTCGTTCCTCCAGTCGTGGCCTCCGCGTGGCGCGAACTCACGCCGCAGTACACCGTGCGCGAGATCTTCAGCTCCAAACGTGAAGAAGTGCGTGAGAAGGCCGCAGCCATCATCACCCGCAAGCTCGGCGCCGACGGCATTGTCGTCGAAGAAGTAATGCTCTCCGACATTCAACTTCCTGAAGAGTATGCCAAGGGTCTCGAAGGCCTCTTGCTCAAGGAGCAGCAGGACGATCAGATGGGCGTAGAAACCGACATGCAGCAAAAGCAGGTGAAGATCGCCGAGTTGCAGGCGGAAGCCGAGGCAGTGCAAAAGGTGAAGCAGGCTGAGGGCGACGCCCAATCCAGAGTCGTTGAAGCCAAGGGCGAGGCCGACGCCATGCAGTACACCTTGCCGCTCAAGCAAAAGCAGATTGAGCAAAGCAAGCTTGAGGCCGAGGCGCGCAAAGAAGCCACCATTCAGAATGCGGAAGCCGACGCGCAGGCCAAGGTGATCGACAGCAAGGCTGAACTCCAGCGCCGCAATCTCATGGCCGACGCCGAAGCAAGCCGCGTGCGCCTCATGGCCGCGGCCAACGCCGAACGCATGACCAGCGAGGCGGAGTTGCTCAACAAGTCTCCGCTGCTCATCAACAAGATCGTCGCTGAGCGCCTCTCCGACAAGATCCAGGTGCTCATGGTCCCATCCGACGGCAAGTTCTTCTTCGCCAACGATGTCTTCAAAGGCATGGCAAACAACCCTGTCGTCAAGCAGGAGATGGACAGCCAGGACGACCCTGCGCCAAAGCCCGGCCACTGAGGGTTCCGTGTGAGAGAGGCGTCAGTTGAGGCCTATGGGTCCCTCACATGGAGGCGGGTGCCCCATCCTTCGCNNTTTTTCCTGGCGAAGGGTGGGAAGCCACAAAGCTCATGCGAGCCTGCCGCGAGCGTCTGCCGCACCGCAGGTGCCCGCAGGCGCCCGCAGGTGCTGATAAAGTTCCTTATGGCCAAAACAACGTCGATGCGCCTCGTCTTTCTCCTCCTCGCCGCAACATTCTCAATCCACATCTCCGCGCAAACCGAGGCCCTCACCTTCTACCGCGGCGCCACGCTCATCGACGGCCTCGACAACGTCCCCCAGCCCAACATGTCCATCCTCGTCCGCGGCGAGCGCATCGACTCCATCGCCCCCTCCGGCCAGCTCACCCCTCCCGCCAACGCCAAAGTTGTCGACGTCACCGGCCTCTACGTCCTCCCCGGCCTCATCAACACCCACATCCACATCGCCACCAACTCCACTCGCGCCGAGGCCCTCGCCCTCATGCGCCGCGATCTCTTCAGCGGCATCACCGCCGAGCGCGACATGGCCGGTGACACCCGCCAGTTAGCCGAACTCGCCCGCGTCTCTCTCTTGAATGAAGTCCCCGGCCCCGACATCGTCTACGCCGCGCTCATGGCCGGCCCCAGTTTCTTCAAGGACCCCCGCACCCATGCCGCCGCGCGCGGAGCCGTCGCCGGCGAAGTCCCCTGGATGAAGTCCGTCACGCCCCAAACCGACCTTCACCTCGCCATCGCTGAAGCCAAGGGCACCGGCGCCACCGCCATCAAGATTTACGCCGACCTGCCCGCCGATCTCGTCGCCGCCATCACCAAAGAGGCGCACAGCCAGGGCATGCTCGTCTGGGCCCACGCCACCGTTTTCCCAGCCACAGCCACCGAGGTTGTCGACGCCGGCGTCGACTCCGTCTCCCACGCCACCATGCTTGCCATCGCCCGCCCCACCAACACCTACGCCGAGTCCCACGTCCAACAGACCCAACTCTACACCGATGGATTCGGCCCCCAATTCTCTCATCTTCTCGATGAAATGAAGGTCCACCACACCATCCTGGACGCAACCCTGCTGGTCTTCAAACAGTCGGACGAAGCCCACGCCAAACATCCCGAAACGCCTTACGTGAAGACCCTCCCCATTGGCGAGCAAGCCACCCGCGCCGCATACCAAGCCGGCATCCCCATCTCCACCGGNNCCTTCAGCTCAGTAGTTCTGACAGTAAAGCGCGGTCACGAATACTGGCGCAAAGACTTCCAGCCCGGCGAAACGCAGAATCAGCCCAGGAATTAAACCTCATTTGAGGATGCGCAAGGCGAAAAGGTGCGAATCGCCCCGGTTGGGATCGGCTATGCGCCACAGCCGGTCGAGGTTCGTCGTATCCCACAATTCGCAAAGTGCGCGAAAGGATGGGGCACCCGGCGGGTTGTTCATGAACATTTTGTTCTGTAAGACGATTCGGCATACACTAACTCAAGTTGGCCTGTGCGGAAGGACGGATTGCAAGATGATTGTGAGTGCTGAGGCGTTATCGCCGGCGCAAAGATCTGCGATCGAACAAATCCTGGGGCGGCAGATACGGGAGGCCGAAGCCATCAGCCTTCGNNGTTTCTGGAGGGTGATCGTCCGCGTGCCGGCGTCTCCGATGAGGAATGCGAGGCCGCGCTCCTTGAAGCCCTTCGCAGTGAGCGCCCGGCTTACACGCAGATCCCGTGAGAATCGTCCTCGATAGCAATATCCTTGTGCGGTCCTTTGTTACATCGCGTGGACTTGCTCATGATCTCTTGCTGGCGGTTCTGTAGAGCGACCACACCCTGATTCTCTCCAATGAGATGCTCTTCGAAGTGGCCAGGGTGCTGCGCTATCCACGCCTGATGACGATTCACGGAGAGAGCGAAGAAGCGATCTACAATTTTACGAGTTGGCTGCGGGATGCGGCGGAGATCGTTGCGCTCGATCCTCATACTCACGCCCCCATTCGCGACCGAAACGATATTTTTGTTCTGCAAACCGCGTTAAGCGGAGAAGCGGACGCGCTTTGCTCCGGCGATCGGGACTTCTTTGAGTCCCCTGCTTCGATATTCCTTGCAAGCTGCGGGATAGATCTTCTGACGGATGCGCAGTTGATGCGGAGACTGGAAGCCTGACGGCGGTTCAGATCGAGGGGCAAAACAGCTGGCTGGGAAAAGGGAAACGGAGGGTCGAGGCTCGTGGACTCCCAAATCTGACAATCCAGACCTGGGGCACCCGGCGAGGATTTTGTCGGCTACCAGCGGGCAGTCTCAGCGCGGGTCAGGCGATCTTTCGCTCTTCAATGGGAGTGGTGGAGAGGCGGAGGCCCAGGGAGCGTATGACCCTGAGAATGGTATTGAACTCGGGATTGCCCTCTGGACTCAGGGCGCGGTAGAGGCTCTCGCGCGAGAGGCCGGACTCGCGCGCGATTTCACTCATGCCGCGGGCTCGAGCCACCACACCGAGCGCGTCAGCGATGAAGGCCGGGTCTTCGGTGGCCAGCGCCTCGCTCATGTAGGCGGATAGAGATTCAGCGTCGTCCAGATACGCGGCCGGATCGAATGGTTGGGTCTTCAGGGTACTCATGGTGTCTCCTTCGCCAGTTTCTTCGCGTCGGCGATGTCGCGATCCTGTGTACTCTTGTCGCCGCCGCAGAGCAGGACGATCAAGACCTGACCGCGTTGGATAAAGTAAACGCGGTAACCGGGACCGAAATCCAAACGCAACTCGCTGACGCCTTCGCCAACCGGTTTTACGTCGCCGTAGTTGCCAAAGGCCAGCCGACGCACGCGCATGGCAATCCTCGCTCTGGTCTGGCTGTCCCGAAGTGATCGCAGCCAGAGCGAGAAGGTTGCGGATTCGCGAATCTCGACCACAAATCAACTGTAGCTCATAGGCCACAGCCAGTCAACGGAATCCGCAAATGCGGCCCACCCGCCAGATATTCCTTCTCGCAAAACCCAGAAACTATGAACTTGTAGCGCCGGCCTCCTGGCCGGCTGTGGCGCGGACGTCCCCGTCCGCGCTCCAAACCCAAGTCCAGTTCTTCAATCCTGCTTTAGCGGGGTTTTCGACGACGTACCTGATGGCGCGGTCGAGTTCGTATCCATTGCGGATCAGGCGGTCGTAGTACTCCCGCTGCCAGAATCGGCCCTTTCGTCCGAGCGCCAGGTTTGCGGCTTTTGCTGAAAAGTTCTTCCAAGCTTTGACGACCTTCGCAAGCTCCTGGCCTGGGAAGAGTCTCACCACCACATGAACGTGATTGGGCATGACGCACCAGGCGAGAAGCCTCTAATGCTTTCCCTCGCGGAAGCGAAGGGCCGCAGCCATGGAACCGGCGACGCGTTGGTCGTTGAATGCGCACGAGCCAGCGCCGCGATCGAAGTATTCTTCGATGCGCGTACGGCTATAATCGCTGAGCAATGCTTTCTGCTCGGACAGCGAATTGGCATTGCTATTTTTGGCTGCTTCCAGGATATTGTGGCGTTCAGCAATTTTCGCAAGCACTGCATCGGGGAGCGAATCTGCGAGATGAAAGGTGATGAAGTAAAGGCCTTGATCTTTTTCCCAATGAGGAAGGCGGCCGCGATTGCGAATGTGGACTTCGCCGTAACGCGGTTGCACAGCGCCGTTGATGTATGCTGACGATTTGCGTCGCGCATCGAGTTTGTCTTCCGCCATGGGCGTGATTGTACTCCGAATAGCCAATTGAGCGTCAAATGGCAGAGTAGCGCCGACCTCCCGGTCGGCTGTAGCGTGGGTCTCCCGACCCACGCTTTATCTTTCTGGAGCAATACAAATCCATCGGATACTGAGTAGATTCCATGCGATATCCAGTTTCAGCCCGGCGCGGACGAGGACGTCCGCGCTACAGCCGACCGGGAGGTCGGCGCTACGTCTGATTCGATTCGGCTGGGTGGCCCTGGTCTGGATTCTCAGACCTGGGAATGTGAAGCCANNACTTTTGCCGATAATTTCGCACCAAACGCGCACAATCGAAATTGTGAAGTCCAATCTCAAATTCGTCGGTTCAAAATGTCAGGGATCTGCCCGGCCGCACCCCTCAAAAACTTGCACCCCCCCCTACCCCCCTACCCGGTTTTGTTGATAATAAACAACTTAGATGTTTTGCCCGTATTCGTCCGTTGCAAACAAACAAGTTACACGCACCCCTTTTGCGGAAAACCCGCCTTTTGCACCACTATTGGAGCATATTTGGCCTCCACTCTCGGGCGTTTTCAACCAGCGCGAGCTTCCCGCGAGCGTCCGCCGCACCGCAGGCGCCTGCCCTCAACCGCAGGTGGCCGTCCCGTAGGGACAGGATGAAAATAGCCACGGGTGAAACCCGTGGAAAGCAACCAAACGCAGAGCCCGCGTCCTGGAGGGACGCGGCGAACGATCCGTGGGCCTCTCTCCTGGCGCAAGGCCCGCAGCCAACTCGGTGCGAGCCTCCCGCAGGAGTCTTTTCCGCCTTTTCACTTCTTCACTTCTTCGCTGCCTCGGTTATTCCTCTTCCTCCTCAACCGGCCGCTTGGCGTTCGCCAGGATCTTCTCCGCCACCAGTTGCGGCACGATGTCGTAGTGATCCATTTCCATGCGGTAACTGCCTTTGCCTTGAGTCATGGATGTTAGAAGGGTTCCATAAGTCAACATCTCGGCCATGGGGACTTGCGCGTTGATGAGGGTTGTCCGGCCCTTGGAGTCCGTGCCCTGGACGCGGCCGCGGCGGCTGCTGAGGTCGCCCATGAGGGTACCGGCAAACTCGTCGGGGGCTTCGATTTCTACCTTCATGATGGGTTCGAGGAGGCAGGGCTTGGCCGTTTCCATGGCCTTGCGGAAGGCGATGCGGCCGGCCATCTTGAAAGACATTTCGTTGGAGTCCACGTCGTGATAACTGCCGTCGTAGACGACAGCGCGGAAGTCGACGACGGGGAAGCCGGCGAGATAGCCGCGGGCGGCGGACTCGACGATGCCCTTTTCGATGGCGGGGATGAAGTTCCGCGGGATGGCGCCGCCGAAGACTTCGCTGGCGAACTCGAAGCCACCGCCGCGCGGCAAAGGCTCCATGCGGATTTTGCA
>PMWR01000575.1 GCA_003166055.1 Acidobacteriaceae bacterium | reverse complement strand
TGCCGCGCTTGTTTCCGATGCTGATGACAGCGGCCGGGACGATTCCGCCGGCACGGGTGTTTGTGATTGGCGCCGGGGTTGCGGGGTTGCAGGCGATTGCGACGGCGCGACGGCTGGGCGCGGTGGTCGAAGCGTACGACGTGCGCGCTGCGGCGGGAGAGCAGGTGCGGTCGTTGGGCGCAAAGTTTCTTGACGTGGATTTGGGCGGAATCAGCGCGGAAGGTGGCGGAGGATACGCCGCGGAACTCAGCGAGGAAGCGCTGGATCGCGGGCGCGATCTGATTACGCGCACGGCGGCGCACTCGGACGTGATTGTGACGACGGCGCAGGTGCCGGGACGGCCGGCGCCGCGGCTGATTCGCCGCGCAGCTGTTGAGGCAATGCGGCCGGGATCGGTGCTGGTGGACCTGGCTGCACCTGCCGGCGGTAATTGCGAACTGACTCAGCCGGGAGTGGAGCAGACAATTGGCGGGGTTACGCTGCTGGCGCCGCTGAACCTGCCTGCCGAAGTTCCTGTGCACGCGAGCCAGCTTTACGCGCGCAACATTCTCAACTTCCTGGCGCTGATTGTGAAGAAGGGCGAGCTTCAAGTCGATCTGGCCGACGAGGTGCTGGCCGGGGCCTGCGTTGCGCATCAAGGGAAGGCTGTGAATCCGCGCGTGGCCAAGCTGCTGGAAGAGACCGCCGCAAAACCATAACACCGCATTCGAGATAAGCCATGAACCCTGCTGTATTGATTGCTTCCGTTTACGTCTTTGCGCTGGCTGCCTTCCTTGGCTACCAGGTGATCAGCCGCGTGCCACCGTTGCTGCATACGCCGCTGATGTCGGCTACGAACGCCATCTCCGGCATCTCGCTGATTGGGTCGCTGGTGCTGGCGGGGGCGGTGCACTATCCGCTGGGGGCGCACATCCTGGGCTTTGTGGCCGTGACCACCGCGACGATTAACGTGGTGGGCGGATTTGGCATTACCGACCGCATGCTGAAGATGTTTGGCAAGCGCAAGCCCGAAAAGAAAGAGGCGGCACAGTGAACCCGACCTCTTTGTTCATGGAAGCGACCTACCTGATCGCATCGATTCTCTTCATTCTGTCGCTGAAGATGATGTCGCATCCGGAGACGGCGCGGCGGGGCATGTTTTTGGCCGAGGGCGGCATGTTCGCCGCGATTGTGGGCACGCTGGTTGGCACGCAGATTGTTACCTGGGTGTGGATTATTGCGGGGCTGACGCTGGGTTCAGTGATCGGCGCATGGATGGCAGTGAGTGTGCCGATGACCGCGATGCCGCAGCGGACTGCGTTGTCGCACGCGTTTGGCGCTCTGGCGGCGGCGTTGGTTGGCATTGGCGAGTTTGTGGTCAAGGCTGCGGAGATGGGAACGGTGACGCGCGGCGCACTGGGATTTGAAGTGATGCTCGGAGCGCTGACAACAACCGGATCGCTGATTGCGGCGGGCAAACTGCAAGGGATTATCGCTGGCAAGCCGGTTCAGTTTCGCGGACAAAATGCTATCAATCTGGTCATCGCGCTGGGGATGGTGACGAGCTTTGTTTTGTTCTGGATTCATCCTGAAGCGGTGGTCTTTTTCTACACCATGCTGGGGCTGGCGTTTGTGTTTGGCGTGATGTTGGTGATTCCGATTGGGTCGGCGGATATGCCGGTGGTGATGTCGCTGCTGAATTCTTATGCGGGTTTGGCGGCGGCGGCAACTGGATTTGTGCTGGGCAACAACGTGCTGATTATTGCGGGCACGCTGGATGGCTTCTCGGGATTCATTTTGTCGGTGTTGATGTGCAAGGCGATGAACCGGTCGATCACCAATGTGCTGTTTGGCGGATTTGGGGCGGTGATCGCGGAGGCCGGCTCGTCGAATGCGGGCGGCGTGATGCGCGAGATTTCGATCGACGATGCCGCGATGCAGTTGGCATTTGCGAATCGCGTTGTATTTGTTCCTGGCTACGGGCTGGCGACTGCGCAGGCACAACATGCATGCCGCGAACTGGGCGAACTGCTGGAAGCACGGGGGGTGAGTGTGAAGTACGCGATTCACCCGGTGGCGGGACGCATGCCGGGACACATGAATGTGCTGTTGGCCGAGGCCAATGTTCCTTATTCATCGCTCTATGAGATGGAGCAGGTCAATCCGGAGTTTCCCTCGACGGATGTGGCCGTGGTGATTGGCGCAAACGACGTTGTGAATCCAGATGCGCGCGACAATCCCAAATCGCTGATTGCGGGGATGCCGATTTTGGAAGTGGACCGCGCGAAGAGCGTGATTGTGCTCAAACGCGGGCAGGGCCGCGGATTCTCGGGGCTTGAGAATCCGCTGTTCTTCAAGCCNNCAGCATGTGTAGGGACCGGGAAACTAAGGGACTGAGGGACTAAGGGACTAAGGGACTGTGGGACTTCGCTTGAAAGTTGGTGCATTCATCTCAAGAGAATCGTAATTCTGCTGTGCGAGGATGGACGCTTTTCTATTCCCTAGTCCCTTAGTCCCTATTCCCTGTTCCCTGTTCCCTGCTTCAAAAAAATGGGCGGCAAAGGTTGTGCCTTTGCCGCCGCCCGTCCCTGGGTTGTCTTGAAGTTTTTGCAGTGTTGCGCTTAAAACAAAACTTGATTATTGCAAGAGCTTGGTTACTTCCTGCTGCACGCTGTTGGCCTGCGCCAGAGCGGCAATGCCGGTCTGCGAGAGAATCTCGTACTTCGACATGTTCGAGGTGGCCGACGCATAATCCGTCGCCTGAATCGCGTTCTGCGCCGAAACCACATTCTCCTGCTGCGTGCTCATGACCTGGCTGATGGAGTTGAGGGTGTTGATCTGCGCTCCGATATAACCATCCTGCGCCGCAATGTCGGTAACCGCGGTGTTCAGTTCGGTCAGCGCGCTCTCCGCATCCGCCTGGACCAGCAGGTCGGTGCCGTTCAAGGCCTGCCCAGCGCCATCCGAATAGCTGGTTGTCGCAATCCCACTGCCTGCCTTTTGATTGGAGACAAAGGTCGCATCTCCGACCGCCGAGTCGCTTTGTTGGGAAGTGGAATCGTAAACCAGATTGGTTGCACCGTCGCTCAATCCCGTGTTGTAAGCACTGGACGATACATAGTTCAGCGTTGCGGTCGTCGCAGTGTCGACGATCGTCGAGGATGCGTTGCTAATCTGCCCCGCGGTGCCTGTGTTGTTCGACGTCAACTGGATGTTTCCATAGCCATTGCCGCCGACAACCGGAACCCATAGCGCCTTAACTCCATAGGTCGCTGAAGGGCTGTTGATTGCCGCGATCAGTTGATCGACCGTCTCTCCCTGGGTGGTCGGAACGACCTGCGGGGTCCCGGCGCCCACGGTAAAGGTCAATGAACCCGACAAGGTATCGCTTTCGCTGGCGAACTCACCGAGCGTAACGACTGAATCCGTGCCCTGCGTCATGTCCGTTAGAGTGTTGGTTCCGCTCAGCCCGATGGCCGTGCCGGTATTCGTCGTCGTCGTCAACTGGATGCCCGTCGTGCCGGCGAGCGCCCTCACACCATCCGTGGCGCTGTCGGCGGTGATAGCGCGCGCAAGGTCGGTGATCGTATCGCCGTTGACCACCAGGGTGTTGGTACCGATTCCCGTAGCGGCGGCGTTTACGGAATTGTAGGCACTGGTGCCCATGGTGAACGTGGCGTTCCCAATCCTGACGCTGCCGGTGAGCACATCGGATGTATTCACCGTCCCAGCGGATGGAGCCAGCATGGCCGTCGTAGGCGTGCCAACCACCACCGGCTGGCCCGCAGGGTTTGCAGCTACCTTGTTCTCCGCGAATGCATCCGACAGGGTCGAGGTAATGGTCAGCGCGTTGCCTGACGTCTCCGACTGGAGGTACATGCCTCCCGACGAGGCGTCCGGAGTGGCGGCGATCTTGAACGCGGGGCCCCCGACCGAGCCTGTGACAGTGTTGATGGCACTGATCAGGTTGGCCATCGAGTTGCCCTGAACGGTGGTCGTGGTTCCGACTGTCTGGGTTGCGCCCGTACCGCCCATGATGAACGTCTCAGCAGCGCCCGCGCCGTCCTGGATAACGATGCTGCCAGCGACCGTATCTCCGACGCCAATGGTTCCTGTAATCGATGTTCCAGCGGTATTGGTCAGCGCAACCAGGGCGGTGTTGTAGTCGGTACCGTCGTCGGGCTTGTAGACGCCCACCGTGGACGTGGTATTCATCAGGAGGTTGGTCGCCGGCGGAATAACGATGCTGTTGCCAAGGGTGCCGGAGGTAATCACCAGGCCCGAGGCGCCGTACGTTGCAGTAGCGCCAGTGTCGCCATTGGCTACGAGCACCGTTCCAATCGCAGTGGCCAAAGCGGAAAGATTATTGCCCAGAACCGTTGTCGTATTGCCCACGGTCCCGGCAGTCCCAACCGTACCGCCCATGATAAAGGTTTGCGGGGCGCCGGCGCCGTCGGTAATGACGATGCTGCCGGAGGCCGTATCGCTGCCGCCGTCGGCCATGCCGATGGTATTGTTGGCCACACCTACGGTTTCAGATCCGTAGGAACCTGCGTTGGCGGGGATCCCCGGCGTATTACCCGTCACGCTATTCAAAAACACGGTTGGGTTCGAGGTTGTGGGAGCACTGAGAATCGGAACTGCGGCTACAACGCCACCTGAAGTCGATACCGTCAGCGCGCCGCCGCCCGCAATATCGGTCAGCGACAGGCTCTGTGTGCCATCGCCGTTGGTGATAACCGTTGCCGTCACAGGACTGTTATTGCTGTTCCAACCGTTGATTGCGCCTGCCACCTCCGCCAAGTTGTTCAAGAGTGGAGTGATCGTTACCGATCCAACGCTGGCGCCGCCCACGCTCACGTTGATCGTCTGGCCCTGGGTCAACAGCTCGCTGGCCGGAATCCCGCTTGGGTCCAAAATGCCGCTGGTGCTCGACGATGAAGGATCGACGCCCGCCGAAACCAATCCGCCAGAGATCTCAATCCCGGTCTGGCTTCCGCCGCCCGTGATCCCGGCCACCGCCTGCGTTGCGAAGCTTGCCGACAGCCCCAACCCCGAGTTGTTAATGGCACTGATCAATCCAGAGACCGTATTCGGGGAATTTGTACCGGTACCCACCGAAATTGAAGTGCTGGCCGTCGTTGAAGTGCCGTCCGATCCCTTCACCAGGTACTTCACAGCGATCGTCGTTGTGCCAGTCGTCGAATTCAGCGTGTCGTTTACGGTTGCATTTGCCGTGCTGCTGGAGAGATTGAGGAACACATTGTTTTCGCCGCTGCTATAGGACATGGCGCCGCCAGTGTCGCCCACACTCTGCTCGGAGAGCGTGCGAATATTCAAATCGTCGATCGAAGAGCCCGTCGTCGAAGAGTCGCCCGTGTAAATGGCCGTGGTGTTGCCGGAGAAGACGGCCTGCTGGTTATAGGTGGTTGTCGACCCAACATTGTTGACCTCAGCGAGGATCGACTGGTACTCCTGGTTGGCGGCGCCTTCCTGGGTGCTGTTGAGGGTGCCGTTGGAGGCTTCGGTGGCCAGCGTAATGGCACGGTCGAGCAGGCTGGTTACCTGCGAAAGCGCCCCATCAGCCACATCCAGCAGCCCTACACCCTCCGTCGCATTCGTTCCCGACTGCGTCAGGGCAGCCGAGTTGGCTGCCAGCCCGTTGACTAGCGAAAGTCCGGCGGCGTCGTCCGCACCGGAGTTGATCTTCGAACCTGACGACAACTGCTGCAACACGGTCTGCAGGCTGTTGTTGGTGTTATTCAGGTTGTTCTCCGCATAGATCGCTGAAAGATTGTTCAAGACACCGAGGGCCATGGGACTCAACTCCTTCTTGGATGCCCTGTGCCGCGCTCGTGGCCGCCGGTTTTTTCTCACCGTCCGGCCCCTCCGCAACATCCGGATGAGCGTTTCCGCATCCACCCCATTCATCGGAGCCGGCGAAAATAACTTTAGTCATTTTCTTTCGAATCGATCCCAGGCAGTTTTGTCGCGGTGCGAGTCAGAGTGTCCGGGTTTGGTCCATTGACTGTCCTGTTGCGATTCAGACGCTGTCTCATTGCGCTGCACTGGCTTGTCTCAATTCGCGACAGATTGTGGCTTTAAGGAGAAGAGGAAGGCCGCGATGGCGGGCTCGGCGCGCACAAAAAAATCGGCGGCAAGAGGATCGCCTCTTGCCGCCACCGGTCTGAACAACAACCGCATTTGCTCTCTGCCTGAAACCTCGATCGTGCTTAAAGTCGTGTTACTCCATATCGCCTGAAGGAGGCGCGGGAGCGCCCGCCGAGGGGGCATCGCCGGGAGCGGGCGGTCCCTGCCGGCGGCGGTACTGGCCGCCGGGTCCCTGGCGGTCCCGGTTCCAGTTGTGGCCGGGCTGCCCGTGGCTGGCGCGGTCTGTCTGCAACTGCTTCCACTGCTCCGGCGACAGCTTGCCGCGAATGGCGAGCAGGAAGCGCGCATTCGCCTTTTCGAGCTCAGCGCGGGCCTGGGCGACCTTGTCGATCTGGGCCAGGATCTGGCTTTCGTTGGGCTGGTCTTCGCCCATCATCGGCTCGAGTTCGAGTTCCGCCTTTTGCACCGTGGCGCGAAGATCGATGAGCTTCTCGCGATGCTGCAGGAGCGTTTCGTCCATAGCCTTGCGCTGTGCGTCGGTCAGCTTCAACTCCGCTACGAGCTTGGGATTGTTCCACCACTTTCCATGATCGCCGTGAGATCCGAAGGCTCTTTCAAACGGAGGCCGATGGTCTCCAAATCCCGGGCCGTTGCCAGGGCCGCCACCGGGCCCCTGTGCCAGCGCCAGCGCCGATCCAGCCATTGCGACGCCTGCAATCGCTACTGCAAATCGTATTGCCATCCAAGACTTCATTGTGCTTTTCTCCTCCGCTATGTGGTGTCGGTTTTGCTGCTTGAGATTTCCGTTGACTGCATGTGTTTACCTGGCTCGTGTTTACCTGGTTTCGTCGTCGGCCATCAGCCGCGCCAGCGGTTCCATGGCGCTGGGAACTTCCCGCGATACATCGCTGTCCACATTGGCCAGCAGATCTTCCTCTTCCCTGGCCCGCTGCTCGGCGATGACTCTCCGCTGCTCGGCTGCGCGCGCCTCTGCCGCGATTCTGGCGAGTTCCAGCTTGTGCTGGCGCTCTTGAATCCCGCTGCCGACACCGCCGGCAACAAGCACACCAGCAAGCGCCCATCCCGCAGCCAGGCGCCAGCTTCTGCGGCGGACGGTCTTCGCCGGCGTGCGGGCGCGGCCAAACTCAGCCCCGCTCCAGGCGAGGACGCTGGCTCTGAAGTTGGCCAGGGCTTCTTCCAATACAGGCTCGTTCGCTTCGCCGGCGACCAGCTTGTCGAGATTCGCATTCGCACCCGTTCCCCGCGGGTTCTCACCAAAGCGACTGATAAGACTCATCGTTTCCCTCCCAATTCCGCGCGCACTCTTCCCAGTGCCCGCGAAAGGTGCGCCTTNNCCCTTTTACAGACTGCCAAACCCGCTTGACCTGCTCGCGCGCCAGCAATCGCTGCTCCGCCGATCGCTCTCCGCTGGGCAACCACTCGCTGGCCTCGTCCAAATCGACGGCATTGGTACGAGTCTGACGCCAGAACTGCATGCGCCGGTTGCGCCAGTGGTCCTTTTGCAGGTTGATGGCAATCCGCATCAACCAGGTCATGGCGCTCGACTCGCCGCGAAAACTTCCCCAGTTCCTGTGGGCCTTCAGGAAACAGTCCTGGGTCAGCGTCTCGGCCAGATCGACATCGCGCGTGGACGCCAGCAGGAACCGGAATATCCGCGGCCGGTGCGTGGCGACGACAGTCGAAAACTCCTGCGCAGCAATCTCTTGCGCGGTGGCCATGGTCATCGTTTCCAATGCTGTGCCGGCTGCCATCCCTTGTGTAGACGCCCGCACTGTGTGCAAGTTTACAGTCATCTCCGCGATTCTCTCCGTAGAGGCGCATTTCCGATCGGGGTGGAGAGCTCCGGGACGTCATGCCGTGCGCATCATGCTTATGGGAACCCTGGCGACGTTGGCCGATCGATGGCATTCGAAACGGGTGTGCTGTTAAACTGGGTCGAGGTAAACGCTTTCCAACTCCCGGTGCGCTCAAGGAATCGGCCATGCTGCTTGCCTCTCTTCGCGAACAAGTGCTCGACGCCAACAAGGAGATCGCGCGTCGCGGCCTGGCGCCTCATACATTCGGCAATGCCAGCGGGATCGACCGCTCCGGCGCGCAACCTCTGGTGGTGATCAAGCCGAGCGGGGTGGGCTATGCCGCGCTGACTGCGGCCGATCTTGTGGTCACCGACCTGGACGGCAAGATTGTGGAAGGCTCGCTGCGGCCATCGAGCGATCTGGACACACACACCCTGCTCTATCGCGCGTTTCCCCAGATCGGGGGCATCGTCCATACGCACTCGGAGTTTGCTACTTCCTGGGCGCAGGCGGGGCGGGCCATCCCGTGCCTCGGAACCACCCACGCGGACTACTTCCACGGGCCGGTTCCAGTGACTCTGCCGCTGACTGCCGAGCAGGTGGCCGAGGCCTATGTGCGTAATACCGGGGCGGTTATTGTGGAGCGTTTCCGCTCGGAAGGGCTGGACCCGGTGGCCATCCCGGGGGTTCTGGTCGCGGGGCATGCACCCTTCACGTGGGGAGCGTCGCCGGCCGCAGCTGTGGAGCACGCGGATGTGCTGGAATACATCGCCCGGCTGGCGTTCCGGAGCGTCCTGCTTGGAGCTTCCGAAAACGGAATTCCGATGTACGTTTCTGAACACCACTACCAGCGAAAGCACGGTCCCAAGGCCACTTACGGTCAGCTGTGATGGGAGGCTCTTGCCCGCGTTCTTGGAGGAGGGAATGTTCATTGAT
>PMWR01000577.1 GCA_003166055.1 Acidobacteriaceae bacterium | reverse complement strand
TTTGGCGACTACTTCAAGCGCGATGCGGTGCAGTTCGCATGGGAGCTGGTAACCAGCCCGGAGTGGTTCGGGCTGCCCAAGGACCGGCTGTACGTAACCATCTTTGAGGGCGACCCGGCCAACGGAGTTCCGCGCGACGACGAGGCCGAGGGCTATTGGATCGAAGTCGGCGTGCCAAAGGAACGGATCAGGGAATACGGGCTCAAGGACAATTTCTGGCAGATGGGCGAGACCGGTCCGTGCGGCCCGTGTTCGGAGATCTTCTACGACATGGGGATGGAAGCCGCCGAGACACCGGGCGTTGACAAGCCCTTTGGCGAGGACGACGCGCGGTATGTGGAGATCTGGAACCTGGTCTTCATGCAGTTTGACCGGGCCGCTGTGGTTGATGCAGAGACGAAGAAGACGAGCTACAAGCTGACGCCGCTGCCCAAGCCTTCGATTGATACAGGCATGGGGCTGGAGCGCGTGGCGGCGGTGCTACAGGGGAAGGTCAGTAACTTTGAGACGGATTTGTTTACGCCTCTGATTGAGAGAGCAGCGGAGTTGGCGGGGTTAGCGGAGTCAGCGGAGCTAGTGGGCAACGCGAGCCTCCGCATCATTGCGGATCACGCGCGGGCGGCTACGTTCCTGATTAACGACGGCGTGCTGCCTTCGAATGAAGGGCGCGGGTATGTGTTACGGAAGATTCTGCGGCGCGGGATTCGGCATGGGCGGCTGCTGGGACAGGAACAGCCGTTTCTGTTTGAGATGGTTTATGCCGTGCGCGATTTGATGCAGGGGGCTTATCCCGAGCTGGTGGATTCGGCTGCGCGCGTGGCCAAGGTGGTTGAAGCGGAAGAGAAACAGTTTGATCGCGTGCTGAAGATCGGCGTGACGCGCCTGAACGAGGAATTGAAGGGAACTTTCACGGGCGAAAAGGCATTTCATTTGTACGAGACGTTTGGGCTCCCGCTCGACTTTATGGTGGATGCTGCGCGGGATGCCGGCGTGGCATTCGACGATGCGGGCTTTGAGCAAGCCAAGGAAGCTGAGCAGGCTCGNNATTGTGAAGGACGGGGTGGGCGTGCCGGCGGCGAATGCTGGCGATTCCGTCGACGTTGTGTTGGATCAGACGAGCTTTTATGGCGATTCAGGCGGGCAGGTGGGCGATACCGGCGTCTTCTTGACTCCGGACGGGAACGCTACCGTTGCGGAGATTACCGGCTGCGTGCTGCCGGTGCAGGGTGTGCGCGCGCACAAGGCTTTGCTGAAGCAGGATCTCGCCGTGGGCGATCGGGTCACGACGGTCGTGGATGGCGACCGGCGGGATGCGATACGGCGCAATCATACTGGGACTCATCTGCTGCAAGCAGCGCTGAGGCAGGTGCTGGGCACGCATGTGAAGCAGGCGGGATCGGCCGTGCATCCGGATCGGTTGCGGTTCGATTTCTCGCACTTTGCGCAGGTGGCCGATGAGGAGCTGCAGGAGATTGAAGACATTGTGAACCGCGAGGTGCTGAAGAACGCGACGGTAGAAACGCTCGAGGACGTGCCGATCGACGTGGCCGTAAATGAGTACCATGCCATGGCGCTGTTCGGCGAGAAGTACGGCGACAAGGTGAGGGTGGTGAAGCTTTCCGATGGCTTCTCAACGGAGCTTTGCGGTGGGACGCATACGCGGGCCACGGGCGAGATCGGGCTGTTTAAGCTGATCGGGGAGACTTCGGTTTCAAGCGGCGTGCGGCGCATTGAGGCGATCAGCGGGATGGGTTCGCTGGACCTATTTCGGCGGGACTTTGAGGTAGCGCAGGCGGCGGCGCAGTTTACTCCTGTGGCTGACGTGAACCTGGCCGAGATGTTGCGGCAGGCGATGGCCAACAAAGAAGACGAGCTAAAGAAGCTGAGGCGAGAGCTCGACGAGATGCGCATGAAGTCCGCCGCCGGAGCGCTGGACGAAGCACTCAGCCGCTCCGTCGAAGTGAAGGGCGTTCGTTTGGTGACGCTGCGCGCGGACTCGCTGGAGCGCGGACAGTTGCGGACACTCGTCGATAACCTGAAGCGGAAGNNATTGTTGGGGAGTTGCTGGCCTGAGCTCATGGTGAAGATGGCCAAGCCGGAAAACGACGAATCCACGACTGTCAGGCTGCGCCGGGAATTGCTGGAGTGGTATGCGCGCAACCGGCGCGATCTTCCCTGGCGGCGCAACGCGGACCCGTACGCCATCTGGGTTTCGGAGATCATGCTGCAGCAAACTCGCGTAGCCGTGGTCGTTGAACGCTATAAGGCATTTCTGGAGCGGTTTCCCACGCTGATCTCTTTGGCTCTGGCGCCGGAGCAGGATGTGCTGGCGATGTGGAGCGGGCTGGGCTACTATCGTCGCGCGCGCATGCTGCACAAGGCCGCTCAGTTTGTGGCCAGCCACCATAAGGGCAACATGCCCGTCACCGCTGAAGAACTGCGTACGCTGCCGGGGATCGGCGTTTATACGGCGGCCGCGATCGCCAGCATCGCGCACGGGGAGCGAGTGGCGGTGGTGGATGGCAACGTGGAGCGCGTGCTGTGCAGGTTGGAGGGCTGGGACGCGGGAACCCGTAGCGGCGGCGGCCTGCTGAGGCGCAGGATTGAGCACCTGGCCGCTCATCTGGTGGACCCTGCGCAACCCGGCGACTTCAACCAGGCGCTGATGGAATTGGGAGCCACGGTCTGCCTGCCGCGTAATCCGCGATGCCCGGATTGCCCGCTGGCCTCTCATTGCCAGACGCGCGGCGAGCACAAAACCCTGCCGCGGCCACGCATGCTGAGCCGCGAAGTGGGCCACGCGCTATCGGTCAGAACCAGCAGGAAAAAAGGAAAGAGGTCTGGTAATGCAAGCCGCGAGGTACTGCTGGAGCAGCGGGCCGCCACGCTCAGCGTAATGCCCGGCCTGTGGGAGTTGCCGGTGTTGCTCGACCCGAACGTCCCCGAAGAAGACCTGCGCATGACCGTCCGCCACGCCATCATGCAGATCAACTACTACGTCCGCATTCGTACTGTCTTCGAGGACGACGTGGATACGCTGACGGTGGCCGGCGGCGAGCGGCGCTGGGTTCCACTCGGCGAAGCTGCACAGATGGCGTTGACCGGCCTGACTCGCAAAGTGCTTAGCCGCGCTCATCTTCTGCCCACCGCTTCGCTCGATGCAATTGCTCCGCAAACCGGATTAGAAGTACTCTGAAGGCTCTTTCGATTGGGTTGAGATGCGCATCGCAATCGTATCCGATATTCATGGCAATCTAACCGCGTTTGAGGCGGTGGTGGCGGATTTGCGGCACACCTCTCCTGACCTGATATTTCACGGAGGCGATCTGGCTGACGGGGGAGCAAGCCCGGCACAGGTTGTGGACCGCATCCGCGATCTGGGTTGGCAAGGGGTGGTTGGCAATACGGATGAAATGCTTTTTGACGCCGGATCGCTTACGGAGTTTGCAAGCCAGTCCTCGCAGAATCTGCAACCTCTTTTCACCGCGCTTGAAGTGAGGGCCGCGGCGACACGTGAAGCAATTGGAGAGGAGAGGCTCGCCTGGCTGCGCACATTGCCCCGCATTCAGTTTCATGATCGGCTCGCCCTGGTTCACGCCAGCCCGAAGAGCCTCTGGCGCGCACCAAGCCCCGAGGCCGGCGATGCCGAATTGGAGGGGGTTTACTCGCCGCTTGACCGGACGGTTACTGTTTATGGACATATTCATCGGTCCTACATCCGGAAGATGCCGGGGATGACCGTGGCCAACAGCGGCAGCGTCAGTCTCTCGTATGATGGCGACCGTCGCGCTGCGTACCTGCTGCTGGATGAGGCCGGACCGAGCATCCGGCGGGTCGAGTATGACGTGGAAGCGGAGATCAAGGCGCTTCAAGTTTGCGGCCTTCCCCACTCCGGCTGGGTCGCTCGCATGCTCGGCACCGCAAGCTTTCAAATGCCTTGATTCGCGCATTCTCCAATTCTGCGCCGCTCTTTGGTCTTCGCCGGCGCGCTTTGGATTTGTGCTGGGGTGGCTGGCGAGCGAGGCGGGCGAAACCGGTGGAGTGGCTGCCTGGAGACGAGTTTGAGCGCGCGCGGAAGGCGAGTGAGGCTCAGTAGGCCAGAAGTCTCTCTCTGGACGAAGAGCTATTGTGGCAAGGCGTACTCGGTGTGAAGATACATCTTCCAGCGTCCATCCTTGCGAACCCAGACTGTAGAGATATTGGTTTCCCCTGACATGGTCCGGGCGCCACAGGTCGGAGTTTCGGTCGCGTGATAGACGATTCTGGCGATGTCAGGGGAGAGAAAAGAAACGTTTGGATCAACAATCTTGACAGGGGCGAGGCTGCACTGTTCATGGAATTTTTTCACGAAGCTGAGTACCTGTTCCCGGTTCCAGATCATCTGTTCAACATTCGTAAAGTCGGGGAGCATCAGCATCTCCAGCGCAGCCGTGTCACCGTTCCTGTAAGACTCGTGGTACGCGTTTTCTTGGGCGATGATTTCGTCTGAGATGGTTGCGCTGTGAGTGGAGACTTGTGGTTTGCCTTGGGCAAATACAGGAATGAAACAGATTGAGAAAGCAAGGACATGGGATAGACGCATGGCGGAATGGTACTACTTTTCGGCCAGACGGGAGCAAATGAGCATCGGTCCGACTCCTGGCACCGGAGCGCTGATCCAGACTTTGAGTCCTTGGATCGCAAGCAATCAGTCAATGCCAGATAAACTCCCGCTCGACACTGGCTAGTAGTAGTCCGCGCAGCTGAGGTAGTAGCCGCANNTGGGTGCAGACCAGCTTGCAGTGGTGTCCGGTGAGTTGGTGGCTGCAGTTGGGGCAGATCTGGCAGTGGTGGTCGACGGGGCGAGCGGCCGCTGCTTCACTATGTGAAATTCTGGCAGCAAAATCGGGATCGAGGGCGCTGGGCCGCTGCGGCAACATGCCCGACAGATTAGCATAGAGACAGCGGCGGTCTGCTGTGTTAAAACCCCGCAGGTGCCCGATGCATCAACTCATGTGGTGGCGTCCAACTTTCCCCGTAGCGGCGCATCGCGTAAAGAGTTCTGAAATCCAACAACATCCGGCAATCGGATCCCCCAAGGAGGGACTATGGCAAGCAAGGCAAGTGCGGTTTGGACAGGTTCACTGAAGGAAGGCAAAGGCACCATTTCAACGGCGACAGGCGTACTGAGCAACGCCAACTATTCGTTTGCCACGCGCTTTGAAGGCGCTGACTCGGGCACCACCCCCGAGGAACTGATTGCGGCGGCTCATGCGAGCTGCTTCTCGATGGCCCTGGGCGCGCAGTTGGGCGGCGCAGGCCTGACGCCGGAAAAGATCGAGACTGCCGCGGCCGTCACCCTGGGCAAGACCGATGCGGGCTTCGCCATTACCAAGATCACGCTGACCACCACGGCCAGCGTTCCCGGCGCGAGCCAGGAGGCCTTTGACAAGGCAGCCGCCGACGCAAAGGCGGGGTGCCCGATCTCGAAGCTGTTCGCGAACAACACTGAAATCGTGCTCGACGCGAAGCTGGTGTAAGAGTCGCCTCCAAAGCGCCCTGCAGACCGGTGTTTTGCGCCGGTCTGTGGGGCACATGCCTGGCTCTCGGAATTTGACACCGCAGCCCGCATTTGCGAGACTCAGAGATGCTGCCGGTTCAGCTGGAAACCGCTGAACTTGAGGTACCGTGCCGAAGTGGCGGAATTGGCAGACGCGCGTGGTTCAGGTCCACGTACTCGCAAGGGTGTGGGGGTTCGAGTCCCTTCTTCGGCACCAAAAGTTTCTAAGTGCACTAGAATGAGCCGCCTGCGGGTGGCTCTTATCATTTGGCCTGGTTCGAGTCAGATGAGTTAGATCCAAGTTCGATTCCGCTCCCGGAATTCCCCATTCTTCGCGCCGTTTTTACCCTGATCCGGCTGCCGGTGCGCCGATGTTCTCCGCCGCCTCACGAAGTGTCGGTTTGACCTTCCATCCGCCCTGTTGCGTTTAGTTCCCTGGTCACGTTTACTTCTAGGATGGCATCAGGAAACGCAATGGCCCTGAAGAGCAACACGCTGATTCCCTGTCTCCTCGCAGTGCTGGCGATTCCGGCGGCGGTTCAGGCCGGCACAGCCACGCCTTTGCGCGATGGATGGCGGATGCAGTCGGGATGCAAACTCCAGGCCGCTGGTGATTCCATTTCCACGCAAGAATTCAAGGCGAACGGATGGCTGAAGACTTCAGTGCCGGCTACCGTGCTGGCCGCGCAAGTGGCAGCGGGGATATTTCCCGATCCCTATTACGGAATGAATATCCGTGAAATTCCAGGTGCCGGCTATCCCATTGGCCGCATCTTTGCCAGCCTGCCCATGCCCCAGGACAGCCCTTACCGCTGCGCCTGGTGGTATCGAACTGAGTTCGCTGCTCCGGCGGCAGAGGCAGAGGAGCGATTCTGGCTGCACTTTGGCGGCATCAACTATCGCGCCAACATCTGGCTTAACGGCCACCGAATTGCAGACTCGGCAACGGTGGCAGGAGCCTATCGCATCTACGACTTCGATGTAACCGAGTTTCTGAAGCCCGGCAAGCAAAATGTGCTCGCGGTGGAGACATTTGCGCCCACCGAAAACGATCTTGGCATCAATTGGGTGGATTGGAATCCCTGCCCGCCGGACAAGGATATGGGACTGTGGGGCGCGGTCGACCTGGTGACCACTGGCGCGGTTACGGTGCGATCGCCGATGGCGGTCACGCATTTCGAGGACAGCACGCTGCACGCGGCGGACCTGACGGTCTATGCGGAGTTGCACAACGCGAGCGATCAGGCGGTGAGCGGCGTGGTGGCCGGGTCGGCAGCCGGAGTGCGCTTTGAGCAGACAGTCGAATTGGCGGCGCATGAAGAGCGCACGGTCGTCTTCGCTCCAGAGCAGTTTCCGCAACTGCGTATTCGCGATCCGAAGCCGTGGTGGCCTTACCAGATGGGCGAGCCGCATCTGGAGCGGCTGACGATCAGCTTTGTCGTTCATGGTCAACTCACGGATGAGCAGCGAGTGGAGTTCGGATTTCGCGAGATCACTTCGGAGCTCTCCGCCAACGGTAGCCGTCTCTTCCGCGTGAACGCAAAGCCGATTCTGATTCGGGGCGCGGGCTGGTCGCAGGATATGTTGCTGCGCACAGATGAACGCCGGTTGCGCGATCAGTTCAGCATGGTACGCGATATGCATCTGAACGCCATTCGGCTGGAGGGCAAGCTCGAGACAGAAGAGTTCTTTCATCTGGCGGACGAGCAGGGAATCCTGGTGATGGTAGGGTGGTGCTGCTGCGATCACTGGGAACGCTGGAAGACGTGGACGGCGGAGGACCTGACGATCGCAACGGCCTCACTGCGCGCGCAACTGCTTCGTCTGCGGAAGCACGCAAGCCTGCTGGTGTGGCTGAACGGTAGCGATGGTCCGCCGCCGGCCGAGGTGGAGAGCGCGTATCTGAAGGTCGAGGCGGAAGTGCATTGGCCGAACCCGCTGCTATCTTCGGCCTCGGCCACGCCGACCGCGCTGACCGGCGCGAGCGGCGTGAAGATGACAGGCCCTTACGACTTTGTTGCGCCGAGCTATTGGTATGTGGACCAGCACTTCGGAGGCGCGTTTGGGTTCAATACGGAGACGAGTCCTGGGCCGGCTATTCCATCGCTGGCCAGCCGCAGGAAGTTTCTTCCCGACCCGGAGGCATGGCCGCCTTCGCCGGCGTGGAGCCTGCACAACGGCAGCGGGAAATTTGCGAGCTTGAAGGTGATGGATGAAGCGATGGAGGCGATGTATGCGAAGCCGTATTCAGCCGCTGAATACGAGCGCGTGGCGCAGACCATGGCGTATGACTCAGAGCGAGCCATGTTCGAGGCTTANNTACTTCGGAGCGAAGAAGGCATGCGAGCCTGTCCACATTCAGTATTCGTACGACGATCACTCGATTGTGGTGGTGAACAGCACTTATGAGGCGGTGTCCGGTCTCCACGCGAGCGTCGATGTTCACGACATGGCATGGAAGGAACTGTTCCGCTCAGACGCGACGCTGGATGTGGGCGCCGACGGTGTGCAGCGCGTTCTCTCGATTCCGGAGACGCTGTATTCTGACGCGAATAAAATCCTGTTGATCGAGCTGACGCTGGCGGATGGCGCGGGCAGCGTTATAAGCCGGAATTTCTATTGGGCGCCAAGCAAGCTGACCACCTTCGATTGGGAGAAAACGGACAATACGCATACGCCGGCCGCACATTACGAGGACCTGAGCCCGCTGACGAAGCTGCCGCCTGCCCGCGTTGTTGCGCGCGTGGAGATGGAGAAGACTCTGCGCGGACGCGAGTTGCAAGTGCATCTCGACAACTTGTCGGCGGCGCTGGCGTTTCAGATTCGCGGCGCGGTGCGGACCCGGTCCGGCGGGCTGATTGCGCCGGTAATGTGGAGCGACAATTGGATCGAGTTAGCGCCGGGAGAGGCGCGCACGCTTACGGCAATCCTGCCTGAGAATGCAAGCGGCGATGTGGTTGTGCAGGTGGATGGATGGAATGTGGCGCCGCAAACTATCACGCCAGAGAAGGTTGAAGAGAAGGTCACTTCGAGGGGTAGATGAGGGCCTTTTCTCTCTCAATTTCAAATGTCGCCAGCGCCGCTCGCCAACCCTCCGCGATGCGCTGCGGATCGTGGCCCGCAGTCAGCTCATCAAGGACGGCTTGATTTTCCAGCAGGGTTTTCATCTTCTCCAACTGGAAGTTCTCCGGATACAAACGGTGCAGCGCNNAGCACACGAACGCCGTGGCAGAGCTCGCCGGCATAGGGATACGGCTTCTGCGGCGCGAAGTCTACGGCGAGAAAGCGAACGCCAGGCAGAGAGCGGCGATTGAGGAACTGGGCGAGAGCACGGGCATCGATCCAGGGAGCGCCGAAGATTTCAAACGGCGTGTCGGTGCCGCGACCGACGGAGATGTTGGTGGACTCGACAAGCCCCAGCGCGGGATAGAGCGTGGCTTCTTCGAGGTCGCGCAGGTTGGGCGAGGGATTGATCCAGGTTAGGCCGGTGGAGTCGAACCAGTCACCGCGCTGCCAACCCTGCATGGCAACGACGGTGAGCGGCGCATTGAGATTGCGCTGCTGCGAGAAGAAGCGCGCCAGTTCGCCGAGCGTCATGCCGTGGCGTACGGGAATCGGCATGTAGTCGATATAACTTTCGTGACCGGGATCGGAGAGCGGGCCTTGCACAAACGAGCCGGTGATGGGGTTGGGGCGATCGAGGACGACAATCNNGCATCTTGCAGATCGATGACCACGGCGTCGAGCGAGCGCAGAGTGTCGAGCGATGGGCGGCGCTCGGTATCGGTTGCGCCATAGAGGCTGATGACGGGCAGGTTGGCGGCGGCATCGACGGTGCTGGGTANNGTGCCGCTTGGCAATATCCGCCAGTTCACTGAAACGATCGGACTCAAGAACGTCGATGCCTGTCTTGACATCGCCATTGCGCGCGGCCCATCGGCGCATTCCAGAGATGGATTCGTTGTAGCCGGTGATCCTCGCCGCAAGCGCGCCATCGTCCGCATGGATGCCGAGCGCGATGGCTGCCGCGTCGGCGACTTTGCCGCGCAATGCGGTGATGCTTTTGGGGCCGTTGGGATGAACGGAGTTGGTGAGCAACACAACGTAGGAATCGCTGACTGGGTCGATCCACAACGAGGTGCCGGTGAATCCGGTGTGACCGAAAGAACCAACCGGGAACAGTGTGCCGCGATTGCTGGAGTAGGGCGAGTCGATGTCCCAGCCGAAGCCGCGCAGAGCCGTTCCGGTGGCGGGCTGCTCGGGCGCAACCATCTTCTGGAGCGCCGTTTGCGATAACGGAAAACTGCTGGGACGGCCGGCGAGACGGTCGAGGAGACTCTGTGCATAGACGGCGACATCATCGGCGGTGCTGAAGAGACCGGCATGTCCCGCGACTCCGCCCATGCGGCGCGAAGTTGGGTCGTGCACGACGCCGCGGAGCATGATGCCCTGGTCGTATTGCGTGGGCGCGGTTTCCGGTATCCAGGATGCAGGCGGAAGAAAGCGCGTATGTGAGAGGCCAAGCGGCAAGAGGATGAAGCGCTGAGCGTATTCATCGAGGGTGAGGCCGGAGAGCTTTTCGACGAGCGCGCCGAGCACGATGAAGTTGATGTCGCTGTAGACGAACTGCACGCCGGCCGGGTGAATGGGCGCGATGGCGAACGCGCGGGTAAAGGCTTCCTGCTTGCCGCTCCACGAATCGGTAAGCGAGAGATCGGGCGGAAGGCCGCTGTAGTGGGTGAGCAACTGGCGGATGGTGATGTCCTGTTTGCCGTTGGCGGCGAACTCGGGCAGGTATTTGGAGACGGGGTCGTTGGGGCTGATTCTCCCCTGCTCGTAAAGCTGCATGACCGCGGTTGCGGTCACGAGCGGCTTGGTGAGGGAGGCCATGTCGAAGACGGTGTCGAGGGTCATGGGCTCCTGTGTGGGCAAGAGGGAGCGCGATCCGTAGCAGGCGCGGTAAATGACCTTGCCGTTGTGGCCAACAATGAGAACGGCTCCGGGAATCTGATGGTCCGCGACGGCGCTGTTCAGGATGCGATCCGCGACGGCGAAGGTGGGCGCCGCGAAGGTTGGTTGGGCAGCACTTTGAGCAGCGGCGTTTCCACAGTGAAGCAGCGCGACGATGAAAAACACGAAGGCAAGATCAGGTTTGAAGGGCCTCGACATTTCTCCATAATCAGTTGTTTTTGAGGGGAAGTCCATCCGGGAGTGCGGGCTGATTTGGCGCGAGTTGCATGCTGGCGCGGTCCTTGGAGCGGGTGGCGATGGTCTAGGATTGGGTCATGGCACCGCTCCTGGACATTCGCGACCTGCACATTCGGTTTGGGTCGAACAAGGCTGTGCGCGGGGTGAGCCTGCACCTGGATGAGGGCGAGGTGNNTGGGGCTGGTGGGCGAGTCGGGGTCGGGCAAGAGCGCTACCGCGCTGGCTATCCTGGGCTTGCTGGGGCCGGCGGCGCGGGTGGAGGGAGAGATTCTCTGGCAGAGCGGCGATGCGCGCCCCATCGACTTGCTGAAGGAGCCTGCGGGGGATTTGCGGCGTTTGCGGGGGCGGGAGATTGCGATGATCTTCCAGGAGCCGATGACGGCGCTGAACCCGGTGATGACGATCGGCAAGCAGGTGGCCGAGGCGGCCGAAGCGCACTCGCCCTCGTGGACGGGCAGAGAGGCGANNCGGCAACGCATTCTGATTGCGATGGCGCTGATCAACAAGCCGCGGCTGCTGATTGCCGATGAGCCGACTACGGCTTTGGATGTGACGGTGCAGGCACAGGTTTTGGAACTGCTGAAGGACCTGCAACAGCAGCATGGGCTGGCCATGCTGTTTATTTCGCACGACCTGGCGGTGGTGGGGCAGGTAGCGAGCCGGGTTGCGGTGATGCGGGCCGGCGAGGTGGTGGAGACCGGGCCGTGCGAGCGGCTGCTCACAAATCCGGAGCATCCTTATACGAGGAGCCTGCTGGCGGCGGTGCCTACGCTGCGCACGGACAGGAGCCGGCCGCTGGCGATGGTGGCAGGCGGCTGAGCGAGTCAGCCACCGCCGTTCCACCCTTTCAGGTTCCGCGTATCGGGGATGTCCCCGGTTTATACCGTGGCAGGTACCCCCCATCCCCCCCCGCGTTGTTTGGAGCATATTGCCTGTTTTCAACGCGTTGGAGACAGGGTTCTACCGTAAGTACTTTGTTCTTGAGGAACCTGGAAGCCAAATTGCTGAAANNCGGAGAACTTGTGCGCGCTCGTGCAGGCGATCGAGCCGGAAACGGCGACGTGGTTCTCGGGTGTGGGTTGGGCACGGTACACAACTCCTAGAGACAGTTTAGCGGATTGGTGGAAATAATCGGCAAACGGGCTGACGGGGTAAGGCGCT
>PMWR01000031.1 GCA_003166055.1 Acidobacteriaceae bacterium | reverse complement strand
GTCGGCGTCGGGTTATGAAGATGAACCACGTCTGGCCGTGACTCTTTGAAGATGCGAAAAAAGTTCCGAAAAGAATCAGCCAAATGTCGGCCGACGTTCGGCTGCACAGCGAAGCCTTCCATTCGCATTCGCTCGCCGAGTGGACCAAGAGACGCGAGAGCATAGACGCAAGGGTCGTGCCCCTGCTCCCGCTGNNCCATGCCGCCCAGCAGGAACAGCGTCATTACAAAGGCGCGAGACAGAAACCACCCGGCGACCAGAAAGCCTGTCAAGGACAATACCACCAGTCGCCCCAGACGGCTGACTTCCGCGCTGTCAATCTCCTCAACCTTCCTCAGCGGCTGCGCGTAGAGCTCATCCTCGGTAACCATCGGCACGCCGTCACTCAAATTTGCCTGCGAAGATACTGCCAACGCATCCCTCACCGTCGGAAAAAGGAAAAGGCACCATAAGTACAATCCGAACATTCCAAGCTCTGCCGCGCAGACCATCAACGAGTTATGGGCCGTATGGCCGAGGTAGTCCGACAGGCTGCCAGCGCCGACTCCGAACAACGGATGAGACTTCAGTAGTTGCATGCTTTCGCTCCAAAGAGCCGTGCGGTCTGCTCCAGATTCAGCCGATATCGCTCTTCCCCCTGTGAAGTGCATTGCCATCGCTCCAACAAACAGCGTGCCCACCACCAGCAGCGCCGGTAGCGTCCCTATGCGCCGTCGCGCTGCAACAATTGCCAATGTCGTCAAAGCCAACAACGCCCCGCGCGAGTGCGTCANNAAAACCAGCGGAATCACGGAGACAACAAGCTGGCCGAAGTCATTCGGGTCATTAATCAACCCGCGTCCTCGTAGCCGGTAAACCGTCTCTCCCGCATCGATCCCCCCTGCAAGAAGATAAGGGTGCTCATTGTTCCACAAATTTGAATCACCGATACTTACGGACCCTGGCTGAATGTCACCGCTCCCCGCAACACCATATTTCAGATCGCTCCACCCCCGCGCAATGACAAACAGGCAGACGAACACCAGCATCAGTACGAGGATCTGCAACTTCCTCTTCGAGTTGCAATGCAGACAGACAAGGAAGTATCCGAATGCATTTGGAATGAACCCGAGGAGTGCCTGAACGGCTCCGCCGGCCCAACGTACCCCTATGAGCACTGACATAAATGCAGCAAAGGTCAACCCGACCAGAGCCAGTGACTGCGGCGTCTTCATGATGAAGGATCTTGCTAGCGTCGGCAGGGAAACAAAAAAGACCAGCACCGCAAGAATCAGCTCAATACGGTAAGGCGCGAGCGGCCCGAATACGGTGGCCGGCGTGAGGTAGTTTGTAACGAAATAGAGAACGCTTAGNNTTACGGGCCCCGAGAATGGTGACCACGGCCGTCAGAGCGCCTGACTTTGAGAAAGCGGCCTCCTGGCTACTGAACGACCGTTTTTTGTACCCTTGACAACATCGGTTGCCATTTGTGACGGATCGCGTAGCATGTATCCTTTCCAACATAGCAGTTCCATACGTTCGGTAGAAGGCTCACTGATCGGATCGGGCTGAAGCTCAAAAAAAAGGCGGCGTTCCATACCGCGGTGACGAGCATCATTCGAGGCGCGCTCACGGCTAAAAGCAGAATCGCTGCTGAAAGGAAAGTCAAATAGGGCGCGTCCCCAATATAACNNAGTCAACACAGGCCAGAACGCAACCAAGAGCGGCAAAACGTACCGAATGACATTTGCAATCGAACCTCCGTTTATCCCGGACAAGATCGACCTTTGCGAAACGATGCGGCCAACGTAGGCTGATGTGCCCCCCTGCGCTCCTATTGGCGTCTGATCCAAACCAGGTACCCTTCCGAGCGCCTCGTGGTAAGCCAGGCCAGTCGGAATAATCCAAGCAAGGCACAATACTGCAACGAGACAAAGAAAAAGAACCGCCTTCATTCGGGGCAACCGGGCGGCAGAATAGTACGCTAGCATGGGCAAANNGGACCTCGCCCGAAAACCAAACGAAGTAGATCGAGGAGTAGGCCAACGCTGCCAGGAATGCTTTTATTTCCCCGGCACTTTGAGCACGCAACTACCAACCTGAATCCTTCGTCCTACCACCACTCCGATCGAAAGAGCCATCTCATTCTCTCACGGTTACGTTCCTGGGTCACATAATACTTTAGTCTCAACCGGAAAAGGGTCTTCGGAAGAGCCCATATAGAGCCAATCCGCCCGACATGAGAGATCCTATTGCCCGTACGGTTTATTACTTCGTCATCTTCGGTACCCTTTCGCATTANNTAGGAAGACACGTCAATCCCACCCTTTTCATCGCTCTCGCGATTCCCCCGGGCGTCTGAAAGGTTTCTTGGCGGCCGAGGAATGAAATTTGAATTCCGAAGCAGTTAAACAATGCCCCATTCAGCAGAACATAGCTGCAAAATAGAACATCCTTAGGGTTGCCGCGCCGCGCCGCGCGCTTGGCCCTGGAGAAAAACATTGATGCGGGATGAAGCGCCAACCAAACATCCCCACCATCCTTAAGGACGCGCGAGAATTCCTGCAATGCCTTGTTTATTTTCATGTAGGGAAGTGCTACTCGTGAAAACACAAGGTCGAAATACCCACCCCCGAAGGGAAGTTCTTCTCCTCTAGCGCACGTGAGTTTGATGTTGGGAGGAGCAATGCGACGCCCTGCCTCAATTGCTTCCATGTCGCAATCCACTCCATATGCTTCGACATCGCTTGGAAGGTGGGCGGCAAGCAATGACTGGCCCATGCCACAGCCAACATCAAGTATCCGCTTGTACTTAGGAAGAATTGGGGGCATGGCCCTGGCGGGGTCTGACGAATCTAGGGCAATTGCCAACTCGCGGTGATGGTATTCAATCGACATTCAGTCCCCCTGTGACTCTGATTGACTTCCGGTTTGGCCGGAAAGTTCCCTGTGAAGGATACAACGAACGCCCTGTGATAGAAGGGCGCCGCGATCGGATTAAGTGCACTGAGCCACGCCTAAGCTCCCTACAAAGAGCGTATAGCATGTATCCTCGGGTGAGTGCAGTCTCCCAGAAGTGCAACGAAGGCAGTGCATGGAATCCTGTCGCA
>PMWR01000044.1 GCA_003166055.1 Acidobacteriaceae bacterium | reverse complement strand
GCGGGTGTTGGGTCCACGCTCATCGACAGCATATCTGTTGATGATTTCTCTGGAGGGGCAGGCGCCGCGCAATTCCTGCTGGCGCGATGCCCGCGCTCTACCCCTCAGTTTGCCATTCTCTCCGGGCCAGTCAATGATCCGCGTAGTTCGGCGCGCGTGGCGGGATTTCTGTCCATCGCCCAAGCCCGAGTTGTTTCTGCTCCAACTTGGTTCTATGATGATGCGAAAACAGTAGCTGTCAATGTGCTCAGAGCCGGACCCGATGGTATTTTTTGCTGCAATGACAGGCTTGCTGAAGCTGCGATTCGCTGTTGCAATATTTTAGGAATGACCAGGCCGGCGGTTGTCGGCTTCGACGACGCACCTGTGGCGACGTGGTTGAAACTCACAACAGTTGCCATTCCATGGGAAGGGCTTGTGGCCGCCGCCAGCAGCGTAATCCGGCGTAGGATGACTGGAGCCGCCAGTTCCGCAATTGCTCAACTTATATCCACACGGATCATTGTCCGAGATTGACGCAAGTTGCTGGAAGAAAAACGCACCGCTCTCATAAGCGGTGTGGCAGCGCGAGGTCTTAGTCCGAATGCCACGATGAAGCCTTCTGGCCAAGAATGGCTCGGCGGGACTCCGTCGCACTGGTTTGTAGAACGAGCCAGGGATCTTTTCACCGTGCGTGATGAACGATCCAATCACGGCTCCGAAGAGCTGCTTACAGTTTCCAATATCACATGCGCCACTCCTCGATCAGAGAGGGATGTCTATTCCTGCTCACGATACATATCAGACCTTTGAGCTATATGTTGACCCTCCGGTTTGGAGAATGACACCACACCGCGGCTGCTCCAGCTAGATCCAGATTCTCTTCGAGAATCGCTGTTCGAACCAACGTTCTTTCCGCAGGGACTTCCCCGCACCTCGCCCTGAATAATTGCACCGCTCGATCCAAGAACAATGTGGAACCGCGAGTTAGACCGCCACCAACTGCGATAACATCGGGCGCCAGAATTGTCGTGAGATTCGCCAGGCCGAGCCCTACATAATAGCTGAGACGTTCTACCGTCTTTTCTGCAACCGCATCGCCGGAACGGCAGAGTTCAAAGATCGTTCGCGCATCGAGCGTCTCCAATGAAAACCTGCGCTCGCGGTCATTTTCCAGAAACCAATCGCGTAATGCAATGCCGGAGGCTAAACTCTCCCAGCATCCCTTGGCTCCGCAATAGCAATCTGGCCCACTGGGATCGATCGAATGGTGGCCCATTTCAGGGTGAGATCCGCCTGCGCCCCGATAGACACTTCCTCCAAGCAGGAACCCTCCGCCGATCCCGGTGCTGAGAGTGATGTAAAGGAATCGCTCGACACCCAGCCCGCTACCCCATGTAGCTTCGGCCAGAGCTGCCGCATCGGCGTCATTTTCCATCACTGTTCGAACGCCAATTCTATTTGTGATTTCGTCGACAATCCGACACCCCTGCCAACCCGGTAAGTTGGCCACCTTTCCTATCACTCCCGTAATCGGGTCCACCGGCCCGGTACATCCGATGCCTATGCCCTCGGGAGCAACACCTACTTCCCGGATGCATTCGTTCAGACTTGATTCGATTGTAGCGACCCCGATATTCCAATTCCAAAGATCCCGCGTCGGAATACTCCGTCGCGAAATGACCCGGCCGTCGTTTGTGACCAGGCCGACCGCAACCTTGGTGCCGCCAATGTCGATTGCGCCAACAAGCTCTTGTTCGTTGCTCATGATGCCTCTTCAATCCTGATCGGGTGAGCTGACTAATTCAAGCCGAATCTGAAACATGTCGGTGCGTAATGCGCAGTACAGGACACCAATAATGAGCCATGCTGTACCCGCAATTTTCGCCATCGGGCTGAGACTCCACCAGATATAAAGGCAGACCAGAAAACCGCTAAGAGGCACCGCTACGGTGATGGCCTTCGTAAACACATTCCGGCTCACATCTACCAGCAGCGACCGCTTTGCAGAGGACAGGTTGACGCCCATAAAGGCCACGAACGCGCCATAGTTCAGCAGTTCTGCGCCGAGTTGATAACTCAGAAAGATTGCCCCTATCAGCATCAGCGCGCTCGTTAGCAGAATGTTGTTCCGCGGCGTATTGCGCAGCGGCTCAAGGACACCGAAGAATCGCCGGGATATGACATTGTCTCGCCCCATCGCATACAGAAGACGCACCGCTCCGAGTTGTGCGCCGATGCTCGATCCCACGGTCGCAATCAGCAGCGTGAAGTTCATCGTGTAGAACATCCAAGGGCCTGCCGCACGGCCAGCAACCGACACAAAGGCCGTGTCGAGATCTGGGTAAGTGGTGAAGTCAGGCCAGATCAGTTGGCCGACATACACTTCAAAGCCGCCTAGCACACCCGTAAAGAGACAAAGCGAAACCGTAGCAAGCATGATATTGCGCTGGGGGTTTTTCACATCTTCTGAAAGCGTGCTGATGCTATCGAATCCCATGTACGTCAATACCGCAATGGACGTGCCCGCACGCAAGCGATTCCATGCAAACGTCGATGGATTGTAGAAAGGCAACGAAGAAAAGAATTCTGAAACTCCTCCAATATGAAACAGGTAGGATGCCGCCGCAACAAAGAATACGATGAGTACGGTAAACATACTTATTGTGAGAACAGTGTTGGTACGTGCATTCATGCGGATGCCCATGAGATTGACAAAGCCGAAGGCAACAGCAAAGAACGCGGCCCAGACAATGAACGGCAACGGCACAATGTTTATGGCTGCTTTGCTGCACCAGATGACGCCGATGGTGGGATTGAGGACATAGTCGAGTGCGATACTCCAGCCTGTGAGCAGGCCGAGATTGGGATGCAACTCTCGGCCGACGAACGTATATGCTGACCCCGCGGTCGGATATGCGCGAGCCATTTTGCCGTAGCTAAAAGCTGTGAGCATCATGGCAACCATCGCCAGCAGGATTGCGCTGACGGCGTGTCCGCGCGAAACCGAGTTGACAATGCCGAACGATGGA
The DNA here is from genome assembly GCA_003166055.1 of Acidobacteriaceae bacterium. The sequence goes on along the minus strand of PMWR01000044.1, from coordinate 9,074 downwards.
AGCGGCGCGGTCGGCTGGATAATCACTATGCCGTAGAACATCAGGTCCCAGAAGCTGAGGACGCGCTTGAATCCCGGCGGCGACTGTCGCGCTCCTTCGGTGATGTTGGTCGCCATCGCTCGCTTCTCCCCGCCTCATGCCTTTGTTCGAGACTAATTTACTTCGCCGCTGGAACAATTGAAAAAGAGCGCAATTGCCAGGGCTTTGCGCTCGCTTTCAGAAGCGCGGCGGTCAAAGGAACCGGCGTGGGGTTTGTCTCAATATGCGTGATCTCTGAAGCGTTCGCAATCCCACCGTGAAATTGGATTGAGAAATCATTCGCGTTCTCGCTAAGATTCCAGAATCTTGTAATGATGCCGTGATCAATACCGTCCTCGGAGGGCTTCAACGCCCAGAGCAGGACATCGGGATTTGTGCTCGACAACAACGAAAACGATGTTTCAGGATAGGCGTTTCCGCCGGTAACTTGTCCGGCAACAAGAGGATTCTGATCCTCGAGCGCGAGTCGCATCGAGCCCGCCGCGGAACCGTTCCTTGTTGCGTGAAGAGCAAAGCGTTGCAGGAAATACTTGTCCCCGCCCTGATCCGCAATACCAAGACTTGGTCCATCTACCTGTCCTCCGGCAAGCACCGAGATCTGTGGCGTCGAAGTGTCCAGTTCCGAGATGCCATTTGCGATCGTGCTATGGCCGAGCTTCATGAAGGCATCGTCTGCGTTGGAAAGGGTGATGCCGATTCCATCCTTCCCTGCCATGAACACATAATGGTTCAGTGTCAGCCAGTCGAGCCGTGAATATTTCGCCGCATAGTCTCCCCCAGGTTGTAGACGGGCATGATTGATCGCTCCAATCTCTTCATGCCAGACTTCGGGAGATTGCAACGCGAAGCTGAATGCCCATGTTTTTAAGTCTGAAAAGTTCGCTGTAATCTCATTGCGAATGGCAATGCGATCGAGGTCGCGAAAAAGTGTAATTTGAGTGGTGTGCGCAACGGGTCCGCTGGCGTGCGCCTCAACCGTGACAGAAACAGGCCCAAAGTTTATGACCTTGAGCGTCCCGGAGCCTGGGCCCAAATCATTGACGCTGCGTCCATCTATCGTTGCAACCAGCTCCTGTCCACCCGTCTTCTTGCTCACGATGCTTTCGATTGCGCCATGGTCATTCACTCGTATCCGATAATCAGCATTCTCAAGTGCCCCGCCATCAGCTCTTAAAGACTTAGGAGGGGCGCTGCTCTTTCCCGGAATGACCTCATAGACTCTGTAGCCAACCGAAGGGACTTCCGAGGCCAGGATACGAAGCAATCGGCGATGCGATCCATCATCGGCTGCTCCATCGATAAACTGGTGCAGTACTGTCTTTCCGGTTGTTAGATCGACTACGTGTATATCTTCCGGGCCAGTATAGCTTAGGTCGGCTGCATCGGTGCGCATCCAATTCAAGGGGTTGAAGACGTAGTAGCGGGCAGCTTCGCCTTTGCGCGCTATCATGCCGCCAAGGGCTTGACGGGACGCGTCAGAGAGCGTGTCAACATAAGAAGTGATGCGATGCGCGACACTGCGCTGCCAGTCGCGGCGAATAGAGCGCGGCAGGACATGACTATCGGCGGTCCAGTCATGCTCCCAGAAGAGCCCGAAGTCAGCCCATGCCTGATCGCGCGCCGCCTTGAACTGCTCAGGAAACGCTGGCTGCTTCAGGCTCACCAAGGTTTCGAGTGCTTCAGCGGATCGCAATTCCTCTGTGGCTCTGCGTACGCTCGAGGATACCTCCTGCATTGAAGCGGAATACATATCCCACTCGTTGCCAAAGCTGCCTTGAAAACTTGGTAGCTGTGCGCCATACGTCGACTCAAAGTCGTGGAAGAAGTCTTCTTCGTTGGAGACAATTACCTCTCGATCCGGCCGAGTGAGACTCTTCGCCAATTGAACAATGTGGTCATTCATCGTGGTCAAGTTGTCTCCTCCTTCGCCGAAGAGACCAAAAATCTGATACGGATAACGGGCGCGGAATTCCGGGTCTTGCAACAAGGGAATGTCTTGTCCCAGTGTGGCTTTGTCCAGTTCCAGGTAAGTACCCGGCTGATACCCGCCTATCTTCTTATAGATGGAGTACCACTTCAATAGAATGCGGCTGCCATCAGGCCCCTGCCACCAATAGATTTCATGAGGGCGCCAGTGATCGAGCGTCGGCATCAGCTTTGTTGCGCAGTTACATACCCCGCGCCAGCTATAACGTGCGCCTGATCCTGCCCACAAAGCGCCAAGCCCATTGGGCAGAGTCTGATCTTCCATGGCGATGGCCATGTCCAGCTTCAGTCCATAGCGGCGTTCAACTGAGCCGGCGTAGTACATGCCTCGCAGCACCGCCTCTGTTGGCATGCCCCCATAGGTTGAAACCGCGAAGTTCAGCGGCATGCTGAAGTGACCATCGCGCAACCTTGCCACCAGACGATCAACCTGCTGCTGGTCCCTGTTCTTCTCCCATATCCACATCCAGAGACTGCCGTCGAGGTTCCAGCGGCTCTGAAAGTCCGTTGGCTCATTGTCCGTCTTGTCAGCAAGGTCAAGATAGTAGTCCGTCATGTCCAGGATGGCCTTACGATAATCATCTTCGTCAGCCGTCCATACATAGTCCGTGTGGTCATCCGGAGCGAGATAGATCTTCTCCTTCTGTGCGTGGAGGCGTATCTGATTGAAAAGGATTAGGAACACAAAAGCAGCGAGGAAGGCCAACCTTTGCGCACTTCGGCGGGGGCAGACCTCGTTGATCGACATCGATCTCCTATTATGCTTGGCAAACTCGTCCTAGCCGCCGCATCTTCTAGCCTATCGTAGGACATAACCCGCCGGTTTAGGAGGGACTGCGCCAGATAGCATCAACTAGAAGGTGAACCGTAATGCAACTTGCCCGATCCGAGGGTCGCGTGCCGAGCTGACCTGTCCGAAACTGGTATCAGACTGGTTGCCGTCCGGATTGCCGAATTGCGCATGGTTGAAGACGTTAAAGAACTCCGCGCGAAATTCGACCGAATAGCGCTCATGAATCTGTAAGAACTTGCGCAGGGCGGTGTCCCAATCATTAAGCCCAGGTCCAAGGAAGAACCGCCGGTTCGCAGATCCAAAGGTACCCAGAGGTTGCAGTGAAAACTGCGAAGCGCTGAAGTAAGTTCCGGTGGACGTAGAGCGTGGATTGAACTTTGCGATAGGTTGTCCATTCCAATCCGGCGTATCAATGCCGCCGGAACCTGTCAAGGACTGGTCTACGTTCTGGGAAATTGTGACCGGTATTCCGGTCGTGAAGCGCGTGATTCCGCTTAACTCCCATCCCCCTATGCTGTCGCGCAAATAAAGAGGTTGACTGGCGAGCTTGGGCAGCTGCAGTGCATAGCTCACCACGAAGTTTTGTCTCATGTCGAAGGCCGAAAGCGACCGGCTCAAGCGGGGATTGATTGGATTTACCGCATCGACGGGTCCAGAGGTGTCGTCGATTGATTTGCCCCAGGTGTATGCCGCCAGAAATTGACCGAAACCGACATGTCGTTGGAGGCTCGCTTCAAATGCGTTGTACTCGGACATTCCAAAGGTTCCGTTATACGCATCGCTGGTGAAGTCGAGCAACCCTTGTGACAAAAATCGCCCTGAGGTCACGCTGTGGACTCGGGTGCCGTTAACCGCCCCACCGCTCGGCATGTCATAAATCTGATCTTCACCACCCGGCCCGCAACCCTGGCCGGACGGTAACTTGGCCGCGACCTCCAAGCAGAGCGCGGTAATCCCCGGATTAGATTCCATTTGCGAGAGGAGATGGCGCCCAGCTGTGCCGACATAGCCGGCAGTCAGAAGGGTTGATCCAGGCAATTCCCGCTGAATGGTCAGGTTGTACTGAATCATGTAAGGCGTCGTATTCTGTGGCAACACCCCTGGAGATCCGCCAATTGGCAGGTAGGTGGCCCAGTTAATGGGTGCCCCCGGTTCCGGCGGTATAAAGGGGAAACGTTGGCCAGGGTCATTGTCGTGTCGGCGATCCTCAAACGGTTCGCTGAGATAAACTTGCGTTGGGCTAGAGTAGTAGAGCCCAAAAGGGGCGTCGCCGATCGTATAGAAGGACGGCTGATCTTCGATTGCTTGATAGTAGATGCCTGACCCTGCGCGGATGCTCGTTTTCCCTGGTCCTCCAAAGATTTTTCCGAGGAAACCTTCCTGCGCGTTCGGGGACCATGCAATTCCAAGCCGTGGACTGAAATTATCGCGCGGGGTTTTGGCGATAGTTTTGGGCAAGCCATCGTCACCCGGGAACACCCAACCCGTAGGAGAACCGGGGTAGACTGTGGACTGTTCTCCCCAGACAATAGAGTTGAGCCAACCACGCTTCTCATACCATGGCTCGATGTAGTCCCAGCGGACCCCGGCATTGAGCGTCAAGTTCGGTTTCACCCGATAGGAGTCCTGAGCAAAGATTCCGCCGTAGTTGGATCGAGTGAAAAAGGTGGAATAGCTCTGTTGCGCAAATGAACTAGGTGCCCCCAACAGATAGTCGGCGAAGCCGTTACCCGTTTCGTTTCCATTGAACGAGAATCCGCCATTCGGAGAGGAGATATTAAACTCATCGACGTTCAGCTTGCGGTACTCGCCCCCAAATTTAAGACTCTGTTGTCCAATTACCTTCGAGAATACGTCGGCAATTTGGTCGGTGTTGTTGACCTGATTGATCGCGTACGCGACAACGCCCATCGATAAGCCATATCCGCCACCCACATACATTTGCGGCACGCCTTCTACGGAGGGCACAGTTGAGGTCAAACCAAGCTCGTTGCTGGGGAAACCGAAGCTGCTCAGTGATCCGAGCCCAGAACCGGATGGGTGTGTCTGAAAAATCGTCGAACGGGTATAGTTGAGCCTGATTTCGTTAACCGTGGTTGCATTGAAGACGTGGGTATTGCTGATGTTCCCTTGAAGCGCCAATTGGGGAACAGTTCCTGAGAATCCAGGAACATTGCCCCCTGCAAATGGATTGAAGGTTGATGTGTTGTCCCAGCTGTAATAAAACGACCAGTCTCCTGTTCTCGCGTCGTTCCAGGTCACACGCTCACCGATTTTGTCATCGGTCAAGGTATTATTCAGGCCCGAAGTGGAATAGTACGGGGTTCCGCCCTGAAAGCCTGACGGCGCGGGAACGAATTTCAATAGGGCGGTTGCAGCCGGATCCCACGCCGACTGCGGGATCTGTTGGCCTGGGAAAACGCACATGCCAGCCAGAGCGTCCCCGGCAGTGTTGCACCCGGACACCCAGTATGGTTCGCCAGCTTGAACGGAATATCCCAGCCGCTGTGTCAACGTCTGCACCATAGTGTGGTTGCCATCATTGGTCCCCTTGACCACGCCTGTCAGAGAGGGGAATCCCGTCGTCGTTACGTCAGAGAAATCGCCACCGACCTCCGAAACAGACGGAATATATGCGTATGACGATGTCTGGCCACGGATCTCACGGGTTCCCTGGTAGTCGGTAAAGAAGAAGAAGTGATTCTTGATAATCGGCCCACCGAAGGCGAAACCGAATTGGTTTCGAGTAAATACTCCTCGAGCTGTACCTGGAATGGGAAGTCCAGTTTCTGGGTTGGTCTGGTCTTGGGCGAAGAAATTCTTCGCATTTAGATCCTTGTTTCTAAGGAATTCAAAGACTGAGCCGTGCAATTCATTTGTGCCTGACTTGGTAATGACATTTACGATTCCACCACCGAAGCGACCGTATTCGGCGTCGAAGCTGTTGGTCAGAACGCGGAACTCCTGGATCGCATCCAGGTTGGGAATAACAGCGGCGCCGCTGTTTTTCGGTTCTTCAACATCTCCACCGTTGATCAGAAAAGAATTTGAATCTTCGCGGCTTCCGTTAACCGATTGGCCGCCTGCATTCAGCTCGCCTGAAACGGGACGATCTGTAAAAGCTGAAGATGAGGTTATAGGAACGACACCGGGCTGAAGACCCAATAGATCTGTGTAACTTCTTCCGTTCAAGGGAAGGGCGGTCATCTTTTCATCGCTGATCACATCTCCGAGCTGGTTGGTCGTCGTGTCCACCTGAACGTTATCGGAAGAAACAATCACCTGTTGTGTTACCTGTCCGACCTTCAGTCTGAAATCGATGCGGAATCGCTGATTAACTTGCAGGACAATACTAGCAACCGTTGATTTTTCGAATCCAGTTGAAGTGATTTCCACTGAATATCCATCTCCGACAGGAACGGAAAGAAATTCATAGGCACCGGCAGCGTCTGTCAAGAGCGTGCGCTGGTACCCAGTCTTGCTGTTCATTAGCACAACCCGGGCGTTTGGGACGGTTGCGCCTTTCTCATCTACAACAGTGCCAAGGACAGATCCGGTGACGTCGGCGCGTGCCAAAATGGACGAGCTGAGCAGGGTAAAGATCAGGATCAGCCTTACGAAATGTCTGGTGTAGTTCATCGAGTTTCCTTGCGCAAGCGCTTGCTAATGATGTGATCGAAAAATTACCACGGAGGTGATTTCAAGTCAAGTACAATTCTTAAAGCGCAGGCAAGTACTCTGTTTTCAATCGAATTCCCAAAGAAGAGCGGCGGAAAGGGCTTTCGTATGGCAACGATGAAGGATGTAGCCCGGCGGGCGGGCGTTTCTGAATCTACCGTTTCGCACGTACTCAACAATACCCGTTCCGTCTCTGAGGCGAAGAAGGCTCAGGTCCTCCTCGCCATGCGTGAACTCGGCTTTTCTGCGAACGCTCACGCCCGGGGGTTGGCACTGGGACGCAGCAACTTCCTAGGAATACTGGTTTCCGATATTGAAAACCCCTTCTTCCCCGGAGTAATCAAATCTTTTGAGGATCTGGCCAGGCAAAATGGATTTGATGTCCTGCTTTTCAGCACCAACTATGACCCCGGGATTGCAGAACGTGCCTGTCAGAAACTGGTGGAAAACATGGCGATTGCAGTGGCCATTATGACCTCGCAGGTGGACTCATCCTTGCTTGACTATCTGTCTGCCAATGGTCTCGCCTCCGTAGTACTGGATAGCGGAACGATTGGCCAGAACCGAAGCAGTCTGCGCTTGGGCTATGAAAAAGGGGCGGTTGAGGGCGTCCGCTGCCTCTTCAACCTGGGCCACCGCGAGCTTGCCATGATTGCCGGCCCTCAAAACCGCCGCTCGCACATTGCCTACAAGACCGCCGTAGAATCCGCGGCATGGGCACTCGACTGTCGCATGCGGATCATCGAAGGACGCAATACGGCTGAGTCCGGCTCGGACGCAGTTCGGGAACTGCTCACTGGGTCGACGATGCCCACGGCGATTCTATGCAGCAACGACCTGACCGCGATCGGAGCCATTCGGACCCTCACTCTTTCCGGATTGCGAGTTCCAGACGAAATCTCCGTAGTTGGCCTGGACGACATTCCTTTAGCAGAGCTCATTGTCCCTGCCCNNTCCCTGCGCTTACTACCGTTCACATCCCTCGCCAGGAGTTGGGGAAAATGGCATTCTCCATCGTTCAAAAGATGCTCAACGGAGAGCTTTCCGGGGGAATTGAATCCACGCTCGACACCCATCTCATCGTGCGTGGCTCCACCGGAGTCAACCGCCGCGTTGAGATCGGTGTCTGAGAAGGGCTCAGGCAAGCGCTTGCGCAATTTTCCAGATTCCTCTATTCTTAGATTGCCAATTTGACTCGTAGTCGAAATTCGCCCAGGCTCGCGCTTCACTTCGGGCCAATTCGATTCGACTTTTGGTCGCTGTCAATCCGAAGTGAGGATGGCTGAATGCACATGACGTATCCACTGATCGAAGGAGCTTACCTCCGGGACCTTCTGGAGCAGCCAGACGCCTTGCGGCGCACATTGACATTGGCCTTACCGGAAGGTCTTTCCGGCATCGCAACAAGATTAGCTGGGCCGCAACCGCCTTTCATGGTTCTCACCGGTATGGGTACCTCCTTTCATGCTTTGAATCCCCTCGCGATTCGGCTGGCAGAACAGGGAATCCGTACTGCCATGATCGAAACATCGGAGCTGATTTACTACTCGAATGGTTTGCTGGGACCCAATACCATCCTGGTAGTCGTCTCTCAATCAGGACAGAGCGCAGAAACTCTTCGCCTGCTGCAGCTGAACGCCGGAAGATCGCTGATCGTCGGGGTAACCAACAATCCTGGCTCTCCCCTTGGTAGAGCTGCGGATGCTCTGGTTACAATCCGTGCTGGAGCGGAATCGTCTGTATCCTGCAAAACCTACGTCTCCACCCTGCTTGCTTTAAGCCGGATCGGCGAAGCGCTCTGCACTAACGACCCAGAAACGTTGAAGCCCGACCTTGACGCGGTCGTGGACTCCGTTGAGCGATATCTCTCCAAATTGCGGGAGCATGTGGAAGAAGCTCAGGCCTGCCTGCAAAATACCCACCATCTGATTCTTGCCGGGCGCGGCAGTTCGCTGGCTACTGCCTGTACGGGGGGCCTCATCGTGAAAGAGGCAGCCAGATTCCACGCAGAAGGAATGAGCGCAGCCGCTTTTCGGCATGGCCCGCTCGAGATGGTAAACAACGGGTTGTTTCTTCTCGTCTTTGAGGGCGCCGAGCGCACCGCCGGTCTGAATCGAAAGCTTGTGAGCGATGTCGTTGATATCGGGGGATCGGCCCAGCTCGTGTCGCACAGGAACCGCCACAAGATATTTCAGGTACCAGCGGTCTGCGAAGTTCTGCAGCCCATACTCGAGATTCTCCCCGTCCAGATGATTTCACTCGCGTTGGCAGCGCGCGAAGGCCGGGAAGCAGGCGCCTTCACACTCGCCTCGAAGATCACCGCCGTAGAGTAGGATGAAAACCCGGCCCCGAATGCAAACTGATCTATGGACTGGAATCTACTTTTCCCTCTTGCTATGAATGTTTTCGTAACCTCCTGAAGCACATCTGCATTTTACCTCCTGGAAGCTCGACAGATTCGACTCCACTTGAAATCGCTTGTATCAGCCTTAAACTACCATTTTTTGCCATTCCAGTGAGGGCTCCTGCCCTGTGCTCCAGGCGCGCCGCAGTGGAAAACGGCGCGTCTTGCGCTACC
>PMWR01000074.1 GCA_003166055.1 Acidobacteriaceae bacterium | reverse complement strand
TGAATCACGTTGATCGGCTTTTCAAACATCGCGGTGCGCGTCAGGCCGTCGGCGGCAATTTCGAACTGCGGCACCGTCGCCTTCATGTTGCAGTGGTCTTCGATCCACTTTGGCGCAGCTGTTGCGCCGACCCCCGCGCTGAGCGTCGTGGTCAACAAATTGCCGCGCAGGTCTGCTTTGGCGGCCGTGATGTGCAACCCGATCGTGTCACGCACGCCACCGTGAATCAGCCGGAAGCGATAGATGTCGCCGGCAACGGCCGAGACCGTCGGCTGAACGGCGCCATTGATCGTTGTGTAGCGCCCTGAGGCGCCCCACGTCGTAAAGCCGAACTGCTTTGCGCTGTAGTCCTCGATCATGCCCACGCGCGGCTTGCCGTCGTCTGTGGCGCCGCAGTCCCAGGTAAATGTCCCGTCGGGCTCGCGGCAGGAATACTGCACCTGCTGGAAAAGCGCGACGTGGTCCACAACTTTGCGTCCGCCCGCCTGCTTCAGCACGGTGTCGATATCGGCCAGCCCGCCATGCGCCTGCTTGTCGGCATAGGTGCGGTGGCCCTCGACGATCAGTGCGCCCTCCATGCCGCTCGAGACCTGCAGGGCGGTCGAGCCATGCCGATGCGAGTGGTACCAGAAGGTCCCGGCAGGATGGTTCGACGGCAGTTCGACCTTGTATTCCTGTGACCCGCCTGGTTCGATATCGATGAACACGTTATCGCTGATGCCCTTTGGCGAAACATGCAGTCCATGCGTATGCAGATTGGTGGTGTTGAAGCAGTGCGGAACATTGTGATCAGGACCGTCGGCACACCCGAGGAGATTGGGCGGGAGGTTATTGTGGACAAATCCATGGAGCGTATCTCCGGGAAGCACACGCATCGTCGGGCCCACGGCATTCCCGTTGTAGGTTCTCAGCCTGGCTGCATCGGTCTTGCCGGTCGCGGGATTGTACGTATGGACCAGCGCGTACCCGACGTCCAGATTGAATTCCACCTGTTTACCGGCCCGCGTTTCAGGCAAGTCGGCCGGATCGTTGAACGGCCGCGGCACCGTCGTCGACGATTGCGCCCCAACCTGCGCGGCGGCAAAAGAAAGTGAGGCGAGAGCAAGCAGAGAGATTTTCATGAACGTTCACCTTTCCTGAATCGAAATGTGGAGGACAGACACTCCGCAGCCGTGCAGGCCCTGGGCCGAATTGCAAAAGGTGACAGCGCCAAGGCTGGATGAGGCCGGTACCCCTCCGGATCGTTTTTGAAATCGACACACCGATGAAGATCGCTCAGACGGCGGTCGATTGCCTGATTTTGAAAGCGACCCGATCGACACCTGTAACCATCTGCATTGCAAACTGATCGGATCGATAGTCTTCCTTTTGGTCACCTTTCATCCATTTCACCAGCTCTTTGATATCGAGAACTGAACTGTCTTCGCGGCAAGGAATATGGTCCAGCTTCTCGTCGGTCTCCTCTCCATTGGCGCGCCTCTTCTTCTTCACCGCTCCCGAAGGATCGTCTTTCGGGAAGAAGCCGAAATGCACGCATTCCGACGGCTGGTGAAGTTCCACGGAGTCGACAACATGATCGAACAGGCAGATGAGGATGGGCCCAATCATCTGCTGCCGTAGAGTGGTGGCAGCGGTATCGCCCACTTTACCCTCCACTTCCATATCCGGCCATTGAGCGACTGCCTCGGAACGCAGCAGGAAGCCTGAGAGCGGCTTCAGCATGGGCAGCTCGTTCTGCCGGGCGAGCAGTCGCCGGGTTTGAGGCCGAGCCACCGCGGTCGCGCGCTGTGCGGTCGCTGCGACCAGCGGGCTGAAGGCGATATCGTGGCTCACATCGGTGTCTGTCACTCGGCCGATGCTGAGGGCGCCGTCGTGAAATGCTTCAAGCCAGGAGAGGTCGACTTGAAAAAAACGGATTGAATCGGTTGGGAGCATCCGTTCACTGGGAATAAGGTAGTGGATCGGCATGTTCTTGAAGAGAGCGACATCGCCGAGCCACCTGGCAATGATGGCGTCGGGTGTCGATGGTTCGGGGTCATCCCAGGCGCCTGCTTCCAGCAGGCTGACCTCCTCCCCAACGTGGTGCAATTCGGCGATCGTTTCATCTCGCGTGAGGGCATTCCGCACATACTGTGTGCGTTCGGCAGCGGAGAGCATTGCCTGTGCGCGCCGAGGTTTTGAACTCTTTGTCAGCGTCTTTGCCGCAGCTTCCTGACTCTTGACGCCGCCAAGTTCAGTCAGAGCCGACAGCAGAGATTGCGACAGGTCATCGTCAACTTCATTGCGGCGCGCTGTGGAGACGGAACCTTTCGCTGCCAGCTTTCCCCAGGCAATCCGGAACCGCGCACGCTCAATGGTGCCGCGAACCTTCTCGCGCTTCGACTTATACAGAGTCGTGGCGAAGGACGTATCGTTCAGTGCCATCAGGCGGCCCAGAGCCCATGCCGAGGAACAGGACACGTCCATCATCCCGAGTTCGGGGTCGTAGAACGTCACGCCGTCGGCCCACAGAATCGGCTTTCGGCTGTCGTTCTTAATCCGGCGCCTGGTTCCGTAGGGAGTCAAGGGGCCGCGATACCACGACCAGGTTTGACCCCCAACCCGAAGGTCGTGGGACACCGGGGCGTAGCCCATCGACAGTGGGACGGAAGCCGGACCCGCTCCGTCGCGCGGGAGGCTGAGGCCAACCGCATGATCCAGCCCGTGGATCACCGAGCCAAAACTGCGAGCCTGCGCAATTGCGAAGAAGCGCCAGGAATGAAGCACCACTAACTCGATGGTCTCGGGAAGCAATTGCCTCATGCTGTCGTGAGTGACGGGCAATTGCTTTTCGAGACCCTCCAGCGAAACGAGAAAGGCATGGCAAGCGTTTCCTGCGGGGGGAAGGCGATTGCCCATCACCAGCCCGAACTCGAGCTCCTCTTTCGAATTGTCGTTCTTGAGCGTCGTAACTACCCGGCGGACATGGGCGAGAAACCGCAGCTCTTGAAACGTGGGTGCGATCTTCGACCAGAGCTTGCCCGATATCTTCAGTAAGTCGCAGGGAATTTGAACGCCGTGGTCGTCTCTTGACCCCGGTTTCGTCGGCTGGGTCACGTCCAGGTCTTCGCTCTTGAGCTCCTCTTCGGTCAGGAGCAGGATCGACATCCAGGGCACGTGAGCCGCCTCGTTGTCTGAGACCGTTCGCGACCACGGGAGCGTGTGCCGGTTCAAAACCACGTGCGGCAGGCTCCGGCTGAAATCCCCATTTTCGTTCTCCGGCGGATAGACCGAGTCCACTGTGCCCGGGGAGATAGCAAACCGGTCGCCCGCAACTCTCAAATACTTGTCGGCCGCGTAGACCTCCAGTTCCGGGAAGGCGGATGCGGCGATGTTCTTCACGGAGAGCTCCGCATGGACGTTGTAATCGCCGGCCTTCAGGCCAGGATCCTGAAACTCGACAAATACAATCTCTTCGGTGTTTGTCATCGTTGGGGTCCTTTATGCGGCCGTTTCAGCCGTACCAAGGCCGCAAAGAACAGGGTCAACCATAAAGCACGGCTGCTCCTCTCTCACGTTGCGGACATCGATCGATTCAGCCGCGTCCTGGGGGATGAGACTGCACCTGGACAAGTCGTCCAGCATCTCTTTGCGTGCACTCCTTACCGCCGGTTCGTTGATGGTCTTGAAGGGGTTAAAGTCCTCCCAGTCGAAAATGTGCTGGGGAATTTGCACCGGCTCCCATTCGAGACCCTTCGTGGAAATCACACGGAACAGCAGAATCTCGATCTTGACGGGGAGGGACTTGCCAGGCGGGACGACCTCAGGGACGAGCGAAATGTGCGTGATGCCAGGGACCGTTTCATTGCTGCCCGACAAATCGTCCGGCTTATCCGGGTCCTGGTGCTCGCCCCACAACGCCGCCGGCACCGCGCCGACGTGGGCTGTCCATTGCATCGGGAACAGATTGCCGGATGCGCGGTCAATCTTCCCAAGAGCGCCGACCCTTTCCAGCTTGACGGTGAGCGCCGGGGCAATGTGCGGCGATCCTTCCAGCGGTTGTGCATGGATGGCGGATCCAAGAGGAAATCCGAGCTTATCGTTGAAGCGCGCGCCTTCCGCGGGAATCGCCGTCGTGATATTCAATTCGAACCGCTGGGGGTCTGCGATCCAGTTGATGACACGACCGCCGGACAGAGTGAGGCCAGGCGCCGGTGAGATGCCGTTGAGCGGCACGAAATCAAGCGGCGACGGATTCTCGGGCTCATTGAGGGCAAGCTGCTCCTGCTGCGGATTCGGCTTCGGAACAGGAGTGACAAACGCGTTGACGAACTCTTTCCATTGCGGCTTGGGCGGTGGGTTTACGCGCGCCTTGCCGAATTCCACGGTGAACGAGACGAAACACAAACGGATGACCGCAATTCCGGAGAACGGCTCTCCCCACATCTGGAGGTCCGCGGAGATATCGACCGACAGCGTGGCGGAACAGAACAGCAGATCGATGCGGAACGAAACGCCGACATCGACTCTGAGTCGGACATAGTAGGAAAAGGGACTCCAGCAGATCAGGAAGTGAGCTTCAACGTGAAGCCAGGCGCGCAGCGGGCCCACTTCATAAACAAGGTCAAGTCCTCCACCCAGCTGGATGCTCTTTTGGGTGAGAGCAAAGTACGCGTAGCCGCTTATACGGAGCGGAGTCGAGTATTTCCAAATAAATCCGAGTCGCGGCACAGCTGGATAATGGTCCGGCGCACGGTAAGCGGGGTTATAGCCGCCGAGGCTCAGAACGAAATCGCCCGCATGCTCGCCGCTGAACCAGGTCCGCACTGAAAAGCCGCCCGTCAGCCTGCAATCTTTCGCGAGCACATAGCTATTTGGGCTCAGCAGGGCGTCCAGCGCTATGATCCCGTCGTCGGGCTTCACCACACCCACCAGCTGTAACTCCGCGTGCGCCGCCGGGGTCTTCTTCGGAAGGTCGAGCTCGGAGCTCCCCAGCAGCACAAATTCCAGATGCGTCCCGAAGACGACCGTCAGCAGCAGCGTGGAATTTACGCAGGCAAAGGATGTGAACGTTATGCCGAACGTGCCGAAGTTATCGCCCGTGGCATCCTTTGACAGGAATTCGTGCAGGCTGGCGGATATCTTCCGGAGTTCGTGGGCATTCAGCTTCGGCGGCACGGCATCTGGTTTGCCCAGGGACAGCTTTCTGGCGGTTTCAATCAGTGGAAACTTGTTGACCTCGTCTGCCCGAGGAATTCTGAAGGTGCGGTTATAGCCAAAACCTGCAGCCAGACCGGTGATGTAACACCAGGCGGGTCCGCCCAGTTGGCGCGAGACGTAGGCAAACAGAAACAACTGCTTTTCTGCGTCATCGCGAAATGCAAATATTGCACTGAGCGAGAAGGCATCGCCCGCGCGCAGAATGCCGGAACCAATCCAATCCGGCTCTCCCGGCGTCGACGTATCACGAAGCAGCCCTCCGGAAAAGGCCACGCTGTCGCCTTTATAACTGATCAAACCGCCTTCAATGCCGATTTCGTACCGATCGCTCGCGTCCTCAGGGGGCTTCAGAACAAAGGCAGCACGCAGGCCAACGGCCCCGATTGTCAGGCCATTCCATTGCACGGCTGCATCCAGGATCAGGGAGATCCAGCCGTTCTCAAATTTGAAGGAGATCCCCTCAAGCGCGACTGGACCGACGCCGCGCTGGACCGGAACCGGCGTTGCCGCACGCGGTTCAGGCAGTTCTTCCAGATCAAAAGGAACATCCCTATCCGACGCTCGAATCGGAAATTGGAAGGCCGCGGTCACCATCTTCGATATCCTGACGATGCCCGTGCAATGGATGCCTTTGCCCATCCCCGTATCTTTAGCTTTCTTCTTCGCGACCCCCATGGTTTCCAGTCCTTTGAAGGTGTCCATAGCGCACAAGTCAGCAAGATGGGCCACCGTAAGCGTCTTGCTGGTGACGACGGCCAGCAGAGGCTCAAAACTGAAGGTGAGATGGCCGCCGAACAGGGGCAGAGAGGCCACTTCGAGAGCCAGCCATCCCAGCCGGGCGGTAAAAGTCTTTGATCCATCTGTGTCGAACGAACTGGTGATCAGCAGTTCCGGCTTCGGTGACCAAGCCGGCGACTTGAACACCACCCGCTGCGTGTCTTTCGTATGCAACTGCTTTGCTTTGGGAATCGAAACACGCTCGAGGGAAAATGATTTTAATTTCGGGTCGAACTGCGATGGCCAGACCTTGAGCCCAGCCAGGTCGTTGAAAACTGCGCCAAGTTGGAAATACCCCTCGGCTTTCTCTACGCTCCCTCCCACGCTGAATTCGAATTCGCCGCTTTCATTTCTTTTGGCCTTGATGGTCAAACCTACTGTGGCAGGGCCAAACGTGAGGCTGCACTGGAATGAAAAGCCGGCCACCGACGCCTTCTTTGGCTCGGGGTCGAAATTGGTCTGAACACTCCCTTCGATGAAAGTAGCCCTTTTCAGGTCGATCAGCTTGGCGACGTCCGCTATTTCCCCGTAGAACGGCCCCAGATCCATCGTCTCGGCCACTCCAACCGGGTCGACAGTCATTGTCTTCTTGCTATCCCCGAGGACGAGAGAAAGTTCGTCTTTTTCCCCTACGACGAGGGATACCGGCAGCGTCGCCGTCACGATAGGGATGTTGGCGGCAAGGGCAAGCTCGAATTTACATTCCTTGTCTTTCTTTTCTTCGTCCTGGCCCCCGTCCGTTACCTTCAGCGTGATCTTCGAGTCCTTGAGGTCGAAGTTAGTGTGAACAAAACCGGGCGCAGGCCACGCTGGAAACAACGGCGAGGGGTAGCCTGTCAGTGTCCACTTTCCCTCGGCTTCGTCCTTCTTGGCATTAACCAGGATCACTTCCTGGTGCGGAAGTTTGAGGAGAACCTTCTTAAGGCCTTTGGCAATTTTTTCCGCATTGGCGGCAGACAGCGTGAAATCACCCACAGGGCTGAGCAACTCCTTCAGCAGGGTGATGACCCTCTCGAATTTCTGCGTGTCCGGCAAATGAGTTCCAGGAGTGGGGGAATTGGGGAGACAGCGACGCTCCGGAATGCTTGCGGTGAAGTCTACACCCGTCCGCGCCCTCTTGTGTTTTTTTATTTACATGAATCGCGGAGTGTTTTTATTTTCATGAATCGCAAGAAATCTCAGGATGCGGGAGTCAAGCCGGTGTTACACTCATCGCACTCGGATTTCCCCGGAGATTGGTCGTCCCCAAAACCAGAAGGCCCCAAGCGCACTTGCGACCCCCACCGCATGCTTCGCCTTTGAATGATTTCGACTGCCGGGTAGCGACAGTCCGGACAGTTTCGTCACGATGCAAGCGTGAACTGCGTCATGAGCGAAGAAGGAGGAACGCGGTGTCAACAACCAACGAACCAGCGTCCACAGTTCACCCGATGCAGGTTCCCGAGCTTGAAGCAGCGCGGATCNNGAATCCCGACCAGACACCCATCGTGATCACCGATGCCTCGCTCCTGGAGATTGAGGTTCCGGACGACCTGCTATCCCTGCAGGATCTCCGGCTGATCCAGCTCGAGCCATCTTCGGAGACAACCTGGACGCTCGTTGTGAAAGACAACAACGTGCTGCAGCTGAAACTGAAGCCGGGCCGAACGATCTCCATTTCCAAGGACTCTCCCGCGATCGTTCTGCTTCAGGGAGCGCTTGCTCCCATTGGGAAGGCCCTGGAACGCTCGTTCACGTTTGTCTGGTCCGGGTTTGAAGGGATCAAAGACAACAGCCGTGGATTCCGCGTCGTGCGTGAGTTTATTCCGCACGAGAGTCGGAATGCCAGGTTCGAGTGCAAATGGGCTCCACGCGATGAGTATCGAGGCAGTGACGATGATGTCTACGTCACGCCGTCCACGGTCAAAGTGGGCTTCCCGGGTATCGAAAATCGCCTGATTCTGACTCTTGTCAACTCAGAAGGAGCGGAACTCAAGACCACCCCTGACACAGAGTTTGTGGTTTCGTTCACGACGGACGAATTGGGCGACCCGATCAGCGCATTATGTACGAATGAGCAGTTGAAGGACACGACATGCAAGCACATTGTGCCTCCGGGGAAAACAGCCTGGAAGGCGACTAAGCAGGATCAGGGCAAGACGATCCGCTGGTTACTCACTCCTCCCCCGGCAGAAAAGGTTTTGGAGAAGCATGCTGTAAGCTTCGAATTCAAATTACTCGTCACGAAGATGGCGATCGCACCGGCATCGCCCGTGCTCATCCACTGGAGAGGCATTGAAGGGTGCAACCCAGGCTATGCGGTGACGACGGTCAGCAAGAAAGAGGCATATCCCTACGTCCGCTCCCTCGAGGCCACACTGAATGGCCGAAAGTTGAATCTCGGGGAGAAAGTGGATTTCAAGGATCCCGTGCAACTGGAGTGGGAGCTCTTCGCCGCCGACGGATGCACAATCTCAACGCTCCCCGGCACTTTTGGATGGAAGGGAACCGCGATGGTCTCCCCCGAACAGGAAATCAGCGAGTTCAAGCTGGAGCCTCGAATTACCCTGGACGCCCACGTTAAGACGGGTGAGCCGAAGATTGCGGTGGTTGGCGTGAAAGATCCGGAGATCGTTAGCATCAGTGCTACCGAGGCAGGGCTTTTGCCTTCTAGAGTGACCATGACCTGGGAATGCAAAAGCGGAGATTGTTTTCTTTCCGGACCGGGCCTCCCCAGGGTTCAGGTTGACCGCTCAGGCTCACGAATAGTGGATGCGGACAGGTCGCCGTTTCTGCTGGAATGCGCCGGGTTCAAAACTGTGACGCGGCAGCTCTATGTGCAGATTCCGCCCGTTCAATGCTCGATTGAAGTTGAGTGGCTCCCCGCGGNNTTGACCGGTACGTTTGACAATGAATCCGATTCCACGTTCATGATGATGGTGTACGCGGAAGGAAATGGAATAGCTTTAGCTCTCTGCGCGGTGTTTCCCACGGACAAGGTTCTCCCCGAAGTGCATTTTCAGTCGCTGAAGGAGCCCTCTGGACCAAACCATCGGATAACGTGGCAGTTTTTGCACGCTCCCAAGTGCGAGATAAGGTGTCTTGAAGCGGGCCGAGATTATTTCTGGGAAACCGATGAAGCAATTGGGCAGAAAGAATTCAACTACGAAAACAAATGGCACGCTTATGGCATTGGAATAGCGATCGATCCGGCTAATCCACGCGCCGGATGTATTTTTATGGTCGGGCCCTACGGTCGGATTTCCGCACCAGCCGACAGGACAAGTTTCGCAGACCTCGCACAGGCGGTGGCCCATTACTATACGGCCCCTGATACCGAGGACGCCCCCCGACCGCTCATGGAGGACTTGTTACACAAGCTGCTCGGAGGCTGACAAAATTCGGCGCCGCAATGCGCGAGCCGCCGCAGCCGTCGCTCGCGCTTGGCAGAGTTTATCCGGCTTCATTCCAGGTAATTGTTGGTGATCCATCATGACGAACGAACTTCCCCTCCTGATAGTCCCGATCAACGTTGAAGCCCTCTGTGTCAACCAGAAGGTTCAGGCCGCTCAATTCCTGCCGGGGGTGACTCAATTCGAGTCGCTGCCCTATAACGATGAGGCGCCGGTTTACAAGGCATTCCTGAGCGAGCGAGTGATGGCCCACCCCTTCTCCACCGGTTCGATCAACGCCGGAGTTCATCTGCACTGGGCCATGCCCGACGCGCTCATGCATGGCGAGCAGCAGAAGGATCATGACCCACGGCGGAAGCACGGTGACCCGCCGGCCGGCTCGATCCGGTTTCCACAGTTGCCCGACCGGTGGCTGGTGACCAGGACAACCTTGGCGGCAAAACCGAGCGGAACGGACGATACGCTAAGCTGGGTGGTCGACAGCCGCTTCGTTGCGGAAGAGCTGGGACCGGGTAACGAAGGCAGCAGCGCGATTCCCTGGGAGAACCCCAACGACCCGCAATTCCGCCGCCCACCTTACCGGTATCTGGGCCGGACCCTGCCGCTGGACCAGTGGAGCGCACCTCACCCGCGAAGTCTGTTGTCTGAGTTGACGGCGGCGAGCCTGGGTCTGCTGCAAGCTCCGTCCTACTATCCCAGTTCGCGTAACGTGTTCGGCATGCATCATGCCGCTCCGGAAAAGCCGGCCGAGTACTGCTATACAGTGTGCGGCTGGCATGCGGACGCGGCGGATGACCCGCTAAGCGGTAAGAACGCTGAGCAGACAGCTAAAATACTCGCAAAGCTGGAGTGGATATCCCCGCGGGGCGAGACTTTCGACCGCGTCCTTTATGTAGGCACAGTCCATTCCGTCCGCTGGGATCCGGATCTGGAGCCGGACAGCCCGGCAAGCATTACGGCTGTCTTTGGCAACACCACTGCCGAGGCCACTGCGGTTCTCTTGAAAACGTCCGCGGCCGATCCCTCGCCTACTTTTGCCAACCAGTTGCAGGCTCTCATCTCAGGCCAGCTCGATCGCCTGGCTGAGCCCGGCGGCGAACAGCGCGTGAACCGGCAGTTTCATCACCAGCGTTTCTCCCCCGTAGCCTTCACAAACTTCTGGTATGCCGCAAAGGAAACGGACGGGACCGACGCCTTTAACTCTCTGCTCGCGGAGCACAAGAAACTTCTCCACCGGCTGAACCAGGCGGAACAGGTCAAAGTGACCTGTCGCGAAGAGGCCTCCGCACGGCAATGGCAATTGTTTGCTGACTGGTACAAATACCTCAAGTGCAAGTATCCGGAAGGCGAAGACCTTCCCCACCCGGACGACGTGCGGGCGTTCATGGAAGAGCAGTCGCTGCCGCGAGCCAGGCTGGCTATCAAGGCATGCAAGAGCGCGACCGCGGCCGCCGCCGCCGCTTACGAGGAGCTGAAGAATATTTTGCCGCGGGAGTATGTGCTGACCGCGAGACCTCAGGCAAACTGCTGGCGGCCTGTGGACCCGGTGCTCCTGCTCCAGGGCAAAGATGTCAGGCCCGCCCTGCGCTTCCTAGGCGATGGAGAGCTGCCGTGCCAGATAAGCGGCTCCAGCCCCGACTACCCAATGCTTTGGGCTCTCGATCTGCGCCCTGAAGATGTACCGGGAGTTGGGCCGGCGAGACTGGACGCCGTATCCGACACGCCCGATCTGGGTCCGGACGTTGACAAACTCGGTCCGCCCAAGCTGGCGTTGCAGACCGCAGTGCTCGAAGGGCGGCTCCTGTGGCCCGCCTGGGCAGGCGGCAGGCTGGCCCTGCGCGCGGGCAAGCCGGAGAGCGCGCCGGATGTATCCCTGTGGCTTGCCGCGAAGGATCCGCAGGAAGCCGGCTCGCCGTGGACCGGCAAACCACCCGCGCCCAAAAGTGTCACAGGCTGGTCCGGAAATCCATGGCTGCCCATGATGATGCATTGGGACATTTCCTATCAACCGCTGGCCATCATCCAGGAAAGCGAACCGGCGCGCCATTTCCCGCCGGAAATGCTGATGAAACGCCTTTCCGATTCTCTGGATACAGACGAAGTCGACCTGGTCCTGAAACCTCCGAGCCGGGGCAATCTCGGAGACAACCTGCCGAGACACTACCAGGGAATCACATTCATTACGCCGCAGGCTGGGGAACGTGTCAAACAGCAACTGTGGGCGCACGCGCGGTTGCATCCAGTCTCTATGCTGGCGGCCATTGAGCCATTCACAGAGGACCTCCCGCTGCTGTCTCAGTCGCTCAGCGGGTTCCACGACCGTCTCCTGTTGCGTCGCCAGACGTTGCAGGTGGATGTCCGGGATCCTTTCGCACGCGGGCGCTTCGAACAGGAATTTGCCCGGGAAGTTGAGGAGGCCGTCACGGCTCTGGACACGCGGGTCAATACGCTGGCCCCGGTGGTCCACGATGCCTTCAGCCCGGTTCGCGGCGGTGACTTTACGCTGGAACGATTGTGGCTGGGCGACGTGTTTGGTCAGTGCCGCGAATATTCGTTCGGGAGAAGACTCCATCGCGCCAAGCTGACCGAGAACAAAGTTCTCGCGGCGCCGTCGCTGGGAAGGAAGGATGGCAAGGGGATGCAACCAACCTTCCCCCCGCGGATGTCGCAGCCAGTGCGACTGGATTTCAACTGGCTTTTGGCTGACGGGAACGCGGAGTTGTCCGGGGAAGATCCCTCGGCCTCACCGGTCTTTGGCTGGATTGTCCCGAATTACCTCGACCGCAGTCTAGCCATCTACGAGAGTTCGGGCGACCCGTTGGGCTCGATTATGGCGCTCCGCGGAGTGTTGGCATGGCAGGGTTCCCCGGCCAGGCCAGGGACCTTCGGCCTCAAGCCCGATGATCTGTTCCGAGGACGCAATCCTCATCTCCGTGACTTCACGCTTGCTTTCCTTCACCAGAAGGAAGGCGTGAAGTATCTCAATGCTTACATGGA
>PMWR01000494.1 GCA_003166055.1 Acidobacteriaceae bacterium | reverse complement strand
CGGATCGGCCGCTTTGTGCGCATTATGGAAGCTCGAGAACAGTATTGCCGGAGCGAGTCCGCGCGGCTTTCTGACCGAGCTCGAACGGCAGCCGGCAAGGTCGAGCGAACCAAGAACATGGTGCTCTACTACCTGCTGAGCCGGGACCTCAAGAAGATCGAAGGCCATCAGTTCACGTTGCGCGCTCAGAAGAACAGTCAGGACTCCGTGCGAATTACCGACGAAGCCGCATTGCCGAGGTCCTATTGCAGAATTGATGGGCGGATTGACGGAGTTGTCTGGGAGACGGTGCTCTCGCTCCTTCCAGACGAACATTCGAAGTCTTTGGAGTCGTCTGTTCAGGAGACGCGACCGGACACTGACGCAATAAGAGCGGCTGTGATGCGTAATGAGCAGGTGCCCGGAGCGGAGATACGGCGTGGCTCGCATTTGCGAGTGGTATAAGAAACTCGGTTACAGCCTCGCTGAGTCGCTAACGGGCGGCGAGTATGTGGTCAGGAAGTTTGAATCACCGAGCCATTTCTTGAAGGATGGATTGTCGCTGAACTGCTTGAAAAGCTCGGCGTGGTCCGCGAGCAACTCCACGATCACCCTTTGGAGCGCTTTGTCGTGCTCAATGCGGGCGTTCTGCCGATCAGAGTGTTTCATCGCATTCTGGTAGGCTTTGTCGGCAGATACCTTCGCTGGAATTTCCTCTGCAATCACCTTCCGAATCTTGTCTCCGTCCTTCCAATCGATGTTTCCGAACTGGTCGTTGAATGCCTTGATGATGTTGGATAGCTTATCCAATTCCGGCTCAGGCTTGTGTCCGCCACCAGCCGTTGGCACCGACTCAATCTCCGCATCCGCATCTGGAAGAGCAATTGCCCGTGTCGTCTGTTTCTCGACCCGATAGCTATCCATGTCGATGGTCTCGATCAAGCCCTTGGACAGGTCTTCCTCCTTCGGCGCCGGTAATTTGGAGATCAGGCAGTTCAGCAAGATTGAAAGCTTCTCCCAAGCGGGGTTGTTGTATGGCAACACTGCGGAGAGGAATCCGTATGTGCGGACGAACGCCTTTGCGTTTCCTTTGAATTTCACCTGTCCGTCTTCGTCGAGGTCGGATAAATACGTTGCGACACAGGCGTCGAGGATCGGGTCCAACTTCTCTCGTGGGGCGCTGGCCAAGAAGAGTTCTACAAACTGCTCCACCTGGTTTGGGGTGCCCAAACTGGCAGCCACACCGGATGCAGACACGAAGCAATGGATTGAAATCGGCTCGCCGCCGGATCTGCGCTTCACGGCGGCCAGCGAAGGTGTGAATTACAAACTGAAGCCGATGTACCAGATTAGCGATCAGCGCTACTCCGTCTACTGGCAGATGCAGAGCCCGAAAAGGCAAAGCTAACGGCCCGAAGTTGGCCCGGAAAATGGAAAACTCGTCGCGCCGGTGGAAATCGAAGGATCAAAGGACGGAATCCGGCCGAAGTTCTTGTTTTCCCAGGGGTGGCCCTCTGCGGTGCTGGTTTTTGTCTGGCGCATTCCTGTTGAACGGAAGGTGGAGACTATGACTCTGCAATCCTGAAGTCGCGAGCGTTTTCTGCATTTCGCGAGCGCCATTTTAGCCCCATATTGTATGCAGCTGCCCGAGGTCGCAAACCGGTGGGATGGGACAGCACAGAGCGGATTTTTGGGCGAAGTTGCGTGGACCGACATCCCAATAGAGCGCCCAAATTATCAAGGCGTTCTGCTTTGACCGTGGTTTGCAGGAATTGCTTTTCTACTTTCGAGAAAAGCAACTGTGCGATGGCAAGGTGGCGAAGTTTGTTGGATAGAGAGCTAAGGTAACTTGCCGCTCCCGCCCCGTCGAGAGTCGTCACTCAGATTCATCGATGACTTCAATTGCCGATATCGTCGCGTAGTTTTCGATTGGCTCGAACGTCAGATCAAGTTTCCCTTCCGGGGTGGGCCTCAGGTGATTGAACGTCTTGGTGAGAGGGCGAAGGCTGCCAACTTCTTTGAAGATGTCGAAGTTGTCGAGCAAAGTTGAGCCATTGCAATAGACTCGAAATACCCGGCTTCCCGTGCCTCCAGAGCCGGAAGCCTGTGGCCCCCAGAATTGTTCGGCAAAATGGAGCACCAGTGTGTAACGGCCTCGAGTGTCCACCGGAATCGAATAGGTGAAGTGGCCGTACCGCTCCTGCGCATAAAGGTTTGGATCGGGAGTGCTACTGACCTGTCGAGGCGGATCGGAAAGCGCGCCACCCTGAAAATAGTCATCGGGATGCCAGACGTTTCCGTTGTGGTCAGTGACCGCTGCGTGTTGCATGACGATACGAACGGGGAGTTGTAGATGAGGCAATCCGGGCAATATCTCAAGTGCATTGAGAGACGGCGCACCTCGATCCATGAAGAACCTGATATGGAGGAAGCCATCTTTGTCCGGATAGATGTCTTTGAATACACGCTCGTCAGCGATATTGGCTCCAAGGACATCTGAGCCGATGTTGAAGACTCTCAGAAGCGATTGGCCGTTGACGCTCACATTAAAGAAACTGATCTTGGGATCATCCTGCGGCGAAGCCACGAAATACAGGTGTAACTCGTAGGGGCCTGGCGCCACGGGAATATCGTAGGTGAAGTCGCCTGTTCGCCAATGTTCAAACAGCATCGGATCACTGGTTTGTGCCACCGGGAAATCTGGGCGCCGGAATGCGCCGCCACCATGAAAATAGCGATCAGCTTGCCAATACACACCCGCGCTGTCGATTCTTGGAGTTCCATCGTACCCAGCAAGCAAGCGTAGCGGAACCTGAGCCGCATTCAGCGGGGAAGGTTGAGCGGCGTTGGTCCGGCGCGACGCAACTGCGCCCGCTGGATGGCTTTCTTTGGTTCGCGTGTAGAATCGGGCTGCGCCGAAGCCTACAACGAGCAGCGCGGCAATTCCTGCGATGGCGTAGACCAGAGTTCGTTTGCGATGATCGCGCTGTGAAGCATGGGTTGTCTCAAAACTGTCAGTTTCGGACGAAACTTGCTTCTTTTCCGTCTCCGCAACAGGCCCCGAGGACAAATTGTCGACTTTGTCGTCATCAACCCGAGCCTCAGGTACGAATGTCATTTGACCCGACGAGTCGCGGCGGATGAACGACGGAACATAGCTCCCCTGTGGGAGTAAGACCTGAATCTCGTGTCCTTTGCCTTCATTCTCGTAGTACGCTTTCAGCCTTTTTCTCAGCCGATGAGCCTCGACGCGCGCGATGGAATCCCGAGACGCATCGAAAGAACTCTTGGAGCGACCCAAGACTTCGGTTGCAATGTTGTACTCATTGATCTCGTTGATTCTGTTCTGAAAATACCTCTCGGCAATATACCTCAAGAATTTCTCAAGACGCGGAGTGTGCGCGAGTGCGGCCAAAACAAGTTCCAGCTCGGCGCGTTCTGAGTCCTTCGATTGAGAGGCAACCACTTGGTTCATGAATCCACTCCAGATTGATAATTCCATCTTACGAATGCGCTTCTGGATTGCCAATGTTAAATGCCCGGATGCAGCTGGCCGGACGGTCTTGGTCTTGACGTTAAATTTGTTTAATGCGCTGAAAATAAAAGCATTAAACGCGCGATTTTCGCATTAACAATTCTGTGCATGAATAACGTTTACACGCCAATTCTCGCCTCACTATAGTTCTCCCTCGTTGAGCCCGGCCCGAAATTCCGCGGATGTAGTGATTTTGGCATCCGGTGGACGGAGTGAGCGACCAAAGGGTACCAATGCACATACTGAGCCCGAGGCGGTCATTTTCTAAAGCATCCGGGCAAACAATTGAGTTAGAGGAGCCGGGCAACCGGACCTCACAGATTTGGAGGCACATCTTGTCAACGTCAAAGAAACTGAATTTCCGCGAATCGTTCCTGCGGTTGATGAAAACGTTTCCGCGCAAGGCGCTCGATATTTCGGCCCTGATGCTGCTGGTAGTGTCAGTTGCCGGGGCGCAGAACACAGCATCGATCTCCGGCACGGTCCGCGATACGGCCGAAGCTCTTGTTCCAGGGGCTAAGGTGACTCTCATCAACGAGTCCAGCAAGGCGACGCGCGAAACGACCAGTAACGGCGAGGGATTCTTCAACTTTCTTGCCGTGCCGCCGGCCACCTACTCGATCCGTGTGCAGAGAGCGGGGTTTGAGACCTGGAAGGTGACGGGTGTCGAGGCTCACCCTGGCGACAGTCTGACGGTTCCAAAGATCGGGCTGAAAGTGGGCGCGATTGTGGAGTCGATTACGGTAACGGCCGAGGTAGCGGGCGTCACGCTGAACTCCGGCGAGCACAGCACCATGATCACCGCTTCCGATATTGCGCGCCTCTCCACCACCGGCCGCGATGCGCTGGAACTGGTGAGCATGCTGCCCGGCTTCACACTCAATGCGGGCACCGGCCTGAACAATGTGGGCGCGGACTACAACACCACCAGCTTCGGCTCCGGCAACCTGGGCAGTTACGGGGCCAACGGCTCTGCTCCCCAGTCGGGCCAGGTCAACGTCATGTCAGACGGTGCGTCGGTGACCGATCCCGGCGATATGGGAGCCACGACGGTGAATCTCAACATGGACCAGGTGCAGGAGGTCAAAGTACAGACCTCGAACTTTGGCGCCGACGAGGCCAAGGGACCCATCGTCATCAATGCAGTGGGCAAGTCGGGCGGTGCGGCTTATCACGGTGGGCTCTACATGTACGCCCGCGACCATATCTTCAACTCCAACGACTGGCTATCGAACAACTCCGGCGTCACCAAGGCGCCGGCGAAGTACTACTATCCGGGCGGCACGATCGGCGGTCCGATCATGATTCCGGGAACTCATCTGAATGAAAGCAAGAAGCTCACCTTCTGGTTAGGCTATGAATACTACGACCAGTTGAACAACACCAACGGAACGTATGGCGGGCCGACTTACGCGTTCATTCCGACTGCTTCCATGCTGGGCGGCAACTTCTCCGAAGCCTCCATTGCCAAAGCGTTCAATGTGAATGCTGCCGATCTCGCTGCGGGCTGCACCGAGGACTACAGTCAGTCTGCTGCCTATTCCAACATTGGCGGCGACTGCTTCTCCCCTGCAAACGGCACCCTTGACCAGAACGGCGTGCCGGTAAACGGTGGAATGCTGAACACGATCAACCCAGCAACGGCCACGTTTACCAAGCTGTATCCAACGCCCAACATCACGCCGCAGCCGGCCAACGGCTACGCATCTACAGGATACAACTGGGCCAAGAACGTGATGGCGAGCAACAACGGGTTCCAGCTTCACGGGCGCGTGGACGAAAACTTTTCCGAAACCCTGAAGCTGTATGGGACCTACAACTGGGAGAAGGTGAACTCTCAGGCCCCGCTGAACAACATCTATTACAACCCGCCCAACACCGTCCCTTATCCCACGCCGCTCGATTCATACGGGAATTCGAATTCCGCATCGCTCAACCTTACCAAGACCTTGAGCAATTCGATGACCAACGAGGTGGTTCTGGCGGGGCTCTACTTCGATCAGCCGGAACAGTTTCAGAATCGGGCTGCTTCGCTTGACACGGGCACGACCTGGGCCGCTGCCGGCTATTCGGGCGGAGCGCTGAAGAACGGAATCAACCAGTTGCCGCGCATTTACTCCTGGGAGGGCATCGGAATTCCCGACTTCTCCATGGGCTATGTGCCTCCGACCGGTCAGTACCTCAGGAAGTCGTCGTGGAATGTGACGGACAATTTCACCAAGATCTATCGCACACACACCATCAAGGCGGGCGTTTACGCCGAGCAGACCAGAAACAACAATGTCACGCTGGGAAGCCAGCAGAACGGCAATATCACTTTCGATCGTTACGAAGGTTGCTTGCCCAATCAATCCTCCCCGTCTGTAAACCCGACGACCGGCGCTCCCATTGCTCCTTCAGCGAACGGGATGGGCAACACGGCGGCCAATTTCCTGATTGGCTGTACGGGCGGCTATACGCAGGACTCCGCGGATCCCAGCTACGATATGTACTTCAATACTCTTGAGTTTTATGGGACCGATGAGTGGAAGGTGAATTCAAAGCTGACTTTAACGTTCGGCATCCGGCTTTCCCATCTTCCACCGTGGTCCGATTCGCATGGGATTGGTGCCGCGGTCTGGGACCCGACAAAATACAATCCGATCGCGCCCGGCACTTTCGACCCGAGTATGACCCAGAGCGCAATCACCTGGCCCGGCATCTCCTGGCATAAGTTGGATCCAAGCATTCCACTTGCCGGCGTGGAGACACGAGCGCTGTTCTATCAACCCCGTTTCGGTGTTGCGTATGACATGTATGGCAACGGAAAGACCGTCTTCCGCGGAGGCTTCGGCTTTTATCGTTCGCGCGACTCAACTCTTGTGACCGGCGCCGCCATCGGGACGTCCACCAACCTGATCCATTACACCATCAACACCAGTTTTCAAGACAGTTGCACGCTGGACCAGCTCTTCAATGCCGCCCCCTTCTCAACGCCGGTATCAAGCTATCCGGTTGGTTCCAAAGTTGTGCCTTGCGGATTCTACACCGGGTCGCCGGCCTTTGATTCCACCCCAGGGGTGTACACCACGACCGGTGCGGTGGGCAGCATTGCCGCAAACAACCCGCGTGACAACGAACAGCCGGTTACCTACAACTACAACTTCACGCTCGATCAGCAGTTGCCTCACAGCACCATGTTTGAAATTGCATACGTGGGCAATCAAAGCACCGACCTCGCCACGACGGGCAATCTGCAAAACCTGAACGCGATCCCGCTGGGAGCTTTCTTCAGACCGGATCCGCTGACCGGGGTAACCAACCCGACCTACAACATTCCCAGCAGCGTTGTGAATGACTATAGGCCGTATCCCAACTACCAGCAGGTGGATGTGCCCTATCACACCAACTGGGCGAATTACAACGCGATGCAGGTTTCACTCAACAAGCAGCGCGGGTCTCTAGCGTTTGGCATTAACTACACCTGGTCAAAGGCGATGGGCGTGCGCGGCAACTATGACACCGGCTATATCGCGGATCCGGTCAATGCGCATCACGACTACGGCGTGGTCTCCTTTGACCGTCCGCAGGTGATCAACTTCAGCTACTCCTACCAGGAGGGCACGAAGTTCCACGGAAACCGCGAATTGGGATGGTTCCTGAATAACTGGGAGGCTTCCGGCATCACCACCATCACCAGCGGCCCGGATCTGGCCATTGTAAACGGGAGCACAAACTTCGGATTCTCCGCAGGCGCCAGCTATCTGACTGCGCCGGGATCGTCCACCTCCATAAGCATTCCTGTAGGTGCGCAGGAGTGGCTGGGCAGTTCCGATTACACGCTTCAGCCGACGGTTACCTGCAACCCAAGCGCAAACCTGCACTCGGCCGTTCTTTCCGGCAACACACCGTCCAGGCAATATGTCAACGGCAACTGCTTTGGCCTCCCGGCACAGGGATCGCAGGGATGGTGGAATCTTCCCGATGTGCACGGGCCGGCCTACTTCAAGTCCGATCTTTCCATCTACAAGGACATCAAGATGAGCGACCGGCAGAACCTTCAGTTGCGCGCGTCAGGCTTCAATTTCTTGAATCATCCGATCTCGTCGTTCAACAACAACAACCTCGCGGCCCTGAACCTTACGTTCGCTGACCCGGCTTGCAATGCGACCACCGGCGCCGGTTGCTTCTACTCGGAGCAGTCGGCCTTCGCGGGCATGAAGTTGGAAAATGCCGGATTCGGATATACACCGTACAAGGCAGGAGTGCGCATTGTTGAATTCGGCGTCAAGTACAACTTCTAGGCATCGTGGAGGGGTGTTCAACCGGCTCCCCTCCCGGGAGCTTCAAGAAGACAGAGCCATGGCGACGGCGCAGTTGGATCCGGAAGCCGGAACAAAAAACCAGGCACGATGCGGCAAACCGCAGTATTTTTGGAGGCTTGAAATGTTGAGGATTGATTGGAAAAACCATTGGATCTGGCGGGCCGCATGGTTCACGATGGCGGCCACCCTGTGCCTGACGGCAACGCCGGCCTGGACGCAGGGCAACTCGTATGTGCCAGCCGTCGTCGCGACGTCCACGAGTACCGTTCCCGCTACCGGACTGCCGGGCGGCCTGGGCGATGTGGCTCTGGATGCCTGCGGCAATATCTATGCCGTGAACCAGGGAAGCGGTCAGGTGGTAGAGATTCCCTATGGAGGCGGAGCGGCAACAACCGTCCTCGGAGCAGCCAGTTACGGCACGGCATCTCTTTGGATCGATGCCGCCAAAGCTAACCTATTTGTCCTTCAGGGCTTCAACGGAAACGTAGCTAAAATTCCGATTACCAATTGCGCGCCGCAAACTGCAGCGGCATCCAGCATATCCATCGGAGATCTAGGCGCCGTCAGTTACTACTGGGGCGGTTCCGCAGTTGCGACGGATGCTTCTAACAATGTGTTCATCGCGACAAATGGTGCTTGCTGTGCATCCAACGATGAACTGCTCGAGGAGTATGCGTCCGGAGGATACGGCTCGGGTGCGACGCTGCTCACTTCACTGGCTAATCCGATTACCTCAATCGCGGTCGACTCGAAGAGCAACATCTACTACACCTCCGGCGGCGCAGTGTATGAGCTGGCAGTAACTACGCCAGCCACGACTTCGGCGGCTGCGATTTACAGTTCGACTCCAGTGTTGTTCGGTGGCGGATACGTAAGCGCCGTTGGACTGGCGCTGGACGGAGCAGGAAACCTGTATATCGCCGACCAGGGGACGGGTGGATACTATGCAAGCAACGGCTACTATCCGGAGCTTTATCTTTCGTCGGTGCTGTATGTGATTCCGTATGAGACAACGTCGACCGGTTCCGCATTGAATCCGAAGGATCAGTACATTGTTGCCGAAGGCTCCGGCGCGGCCAACCCGCTCACGTTTTCAAATACCATCGCCGTTGCTCCTTCAGGAAATATCTTCTTCGGAGCCGACGGCTCATCTGTTTATGAACTTACGCAGTTCAACGCGAACTTCGGCGCGGTGGCGGTGGAAAGCAACGCGACTGGGACGGTAAATCTTGCATTCAACGCCAGCGAGACGCCTTCCGCAATTACTTTCTCCCAGAACACCAGCTTTACATCCACAGGAGGCACCTGCGCGGCGGCCACGACTTACACGGCGGGCAGCAGTTGCTCGATTACCGGACAGTTCGCACCCACCCGGCCTGGAGTTTCAAGCGGTGGAATCACGGTTTCCGGCGCGTCAAGCAGCATTCTGGCTACAACTTATCTCGCCGGCACGGGCCTTGGCGCGGGCCTCACGCTCGATTCCGGAAATGTTACCTCGGTGGGAAGCGGCTTCACGTCGCCCCAAGCAGTTGCATTCTCTTCAGCGGGTGCGTTTGTCGCGGATGCCGGCGCCAATGCAGTCTTCGAGTTTGCTACGCCGACTTCATCTCCAGTCTCCATCGGCACTGGACTCAGCAAGCCATCGGGCGTGGCGGCGGATGGGGCCGGCAACGTGATCATCGCGGATACGGGCAACAACCGGATTGTTGAAGTTCCGGTGGTCAGCGGAACCCTGAGCAACGCTGCTCAGGTTACGATTGTCACGGCCTCGATCACAACGAACGGCACAACAACGCCGACCCCGATTGCTGGTGCGGTGCTGAGTGGCCCGGCAGGTGTGTCCGTCGATCCGCGGGGCAATCTCTACATCGCCGACACCGGCAACAACCGCATCGTCTATGTTCCGTATAACGGAAGCTGGAATGTTGCTGGAGCTTCGGTGATTGGTTCCGACCTGACCACGCCGCTGGGAACAACCGTCGATCCCTTGGGCAATGTGTATGTCGCGGATTCAGGAAGCGGCCAGGTCTATCGCCTGCAGGCGCCTCTCAGCAGCGGCATTCAGCAGTTGGTTGCGGTCGGTTACAGCAATCCATCCGCGCTGGCTGCCGATGCATCCGGAAGCCTGTTTGTTGTCGATCAGGGCGCGGCGACAGTTCTTCGTATTCCGTACGTCTCAGGAGCGCTTGATCCCAATGCTGCCATTGAAGTTGGTTTTGGGATTGCCGCTCCTTACGGATTAGCGTTGGATTCATCCGGCAACCTCATCGTTACCGATTCGACCCATGCCGCTGCCTACGAAGTGAATAGAACCAGCACAACGGAGGCATTTGGCGACTGGCCGCTGAACTCGCCGAGCGGACCGCTGCCGATTAAAGTAGAAAACGAAGGAAACCAGAGCCTAGTCTTCGCGTCTCCGTTCTATACCGCCAGCGGTAATACCGGGGACTTCAGCCTCAGTTCATCGCCCTCCAGCGCATGCGCCAATGGCGGCAGTGTTGCAACCGGAGCAGGCTGCGAACTCGACGCCACATTCCAGCCGACCGCATCGGGAGCAAGGTCGGAGACGCTGGTTCTGAACAGCAATGCTGTGAATGCATCTTCAGAGCAGGTGGTTCTCACCGGCAACGGTGCGGCTTTAACGGCAACAACGACGGCACTGGCGATCACTTCACCTGCCAGCGGCGCCCCATTCTTCGGAGAACCCGTCACGGCAACTGCCACGGTTCAGTCAACCAGCGGGACGCCTACGGGCAGCGCGCAACTGCTGGTGGACGGTGTGATTTCCGCAGCGGGCTCATTGAATTCGAGCGGCGTGGCGACGTTTACGCTGGCCACGGGCTTAACCGGTGGAAGCCACTCTCTTGAGGCGGTCTATCTCGGATCAAGTGCCTTCGATGGCAGCACCTCCTCAACACTCACCATTTCTGTCAGCACGGCGCCGACAACATCTACGATGGTGATTACCGCGCCGTTCATCAACCCGTTGAGCGCCGTTTCAGGGGCGTCGGTCACCTTCGCTGTCACAGTCAACTCCACCGGTGTCGGCATTCCGACCGGAACGGTGACCTTCACCACCGGGACGACTTCACTGGGCGCTATTGCGCTTGAGCCGGCCGCGGGAGGGGCATTCCAGGCCACTCTTACAACAACTGCGCTGCCTGTTGGAACGGATCTGGTTACTGGGACATATAGCGGAGATGCCAACTACGTCTCGTCCTCAGCTTCGGGGACTGTGATCGTCGTGGCAACGGCCGAAGTCATTGTCACAAACAGCGGCACAGCCTTGACAAGTTCTCTCGGAGGCGAATCCACTATCACCTTCACCAACACCAGCTACGGCGGCTGGAGCGGCGTCATTGGCTACCAGTGCGAAGCCTCCTCGCTGCCTGTCAACTCGATTTGCGTCTTCTCGCCTGGCCAGGTCACACTGAATGCCAGCACCACCGGCAACTCCTATCCTCCTGCTACCACGACCTTGCAAATTGTTGTGGACAACCCACCCAACTCTCCACTGCAGAGTTCGATGCTGTGGTGGATGGGCGGCCTGACTGGCGTGTTGCTCCTCTTCGTCCGCCGCCGTGCCAAGCGTGGCGCGTGGGGAAGAGTGTCCATGCTGGTCGGGATGGCGCTGCTCGCGGTTTCAGCAACGGGCCTGATGGCCTGCAATAGCGGAGTGTCGTATTCCACTCCGGCGGGCACAAGCACGGTTACCGTGTACGCCAACTCCGATCCATTTGCCTTGAACTCAAACGGCACCGTCAACACATCGGACACACAACCCTGCGGCGGAATCGTTGCCGGATCAAATCCGCCGCAAGGGAACCCCGCCGATGCACCCTGCGCGCAAGCTACATTCCAGATTTCACTCACGGTGAAATAGACGCGCGCAGTCGCGAACTTGCCCCGGACAGCCAATGTTGTCCGGGGCGCGCCGCTCAGACGTGATCAATCATGCAGTTAACATTGCTACACTGAAGCGCTCGTTTCAAACGCGCCAGGAATTCTTTGAGGTAAGTACGAGTCATGTCTAATTCTGCACTTCTGCGAGTATTTGTCCTGGCCACCGGTCTCTCTGCAGCATCATTGCATTCTCCGCTTGCAGCTCAATCGCTGCAGACTCCTCCCCGTACGATTGTCGTGAATCTCAAGGACTCGACAGGACCAGTGGATCGATTCTTCGATCTGTCGGTCGGGTCGGATTATCCCGGCACGTTGATTCGCGATGACAGCCAGGCACAACTCAAGCTCACCGCGGATGAACTCGGCTTTCGCTATATCCGTTTTCACGCGATTTTTCACGATGTGCTGGGAACAGTGCGAATTGAAGATGGCAAGACTGTCTACAACTGGGCGAAGATCGATCAGCTTTATGACGACTTGCTGGCTCGACACATCAGGCCATTTGTCGAACTCGGCTTCACACCGAAGGCGCTTGCCACGTCGGAGAACAGCATCTTCTATTGGCATGGCAACACCTCGCACCCAAAAACTGATGGCTGGCACGAACTTGTAAACGCATTCATTCAGCACATCGAAGCGCGCTACGGAAAGGACGAAGTGCGCACATGGTTCTTCGAGGTGTGGAACGAACCGAACCTCTCCGGCTTCTGGGAAGGCGCCGACCAGCAGGCATACTTCGAGCTTTACGATCTGACCTCGAAGACGATCAAGTCCGTTGACCCCGCGTTGCGGGTCGGAGGACCGAGCACTGCCGGTGCGGCATGGGTTCCCGAGTTTCTCGCTCATGTGAAGCAGAGCGGCGCTGCTGTCGACTTTGTCACAACCCATACTTACGGAGTTCAAGGCGGTTTCCTCGATGAGGAGGGCAAATCGGATACAAAGCTCGATCTGTCGCCAAGCGCGATTGTCGGAGACGTGCAACGTGTTCGTGCGCAAATCTCAGCTTCCCCGTATCCCGGCCTCCCACTTTATATTTCCGAGTGGAGTACGAGTTACACCCCGCGCGATTCGGTGCATGATTCTTACATCAGCGCGCCCTACATCCTGACCAAACTCAAAGCCAGTCAGGGGCTGGTGCAGGGAATGAGTTACTGGACCTACACCGATCTGTTCGAAGAGCCCGGCCCCCCGACAGCGGCGTTTCAAGGAGGGTTCGGGCTCATGAACCCGCAGGGCATTCGTAAGCCGGCCTTCTTCGCATACAAGTACCTTCATGCACTTCAGGGTGAAAGCCTCAGAACCACCGATCCGCAGGTAATGCTCGCAACGCAGGACGGAAACGTCGCGGCGGTGATTTGGGATTTTGAGCAACCGGAACAGAAGGTAAGCAATCGATCCTTCTACGCAAAGCTTGTTCCCAATGGTCCTGCTGCGCCCATTGAATTGAAAATAAACCACGTTGTGCCGAATGAAGCCTATCGCCTGGAGGTAAATCGCACCGGGTATCACGTCAACGATGCTTACTCCGCATACATCGAGATGGGTTCTCCCAAAGACCTGACCGCGAAANNATTGAGTATTCGATTCCGATGAACAGCAACGACATCGTGCTCGTAACAGTAACGCGCAGCCGGGCAGGCAAATAGAAGAAGCATTGCACCGCGGCGACAATGCGACGGGGGCAAAGGACCTAATGCCAGGGAACGAAATTGCGAGCACTGTCCGGGCAGGTTTGGAAGAGCTATTTGAACGGGTGCTGGTTTCATATATTCGAGCGATAAGGTCAAAAGGGGTTTTTGTATGAATCGATTTGTAGCGCTCATCTTCGTTCTTCTCGAGTTCGCGATTGCCATTTCAATTGCGGCATGCGGCAGTGGGGGCTCGGGAGGGGGGACGGGTTCAAATCCCACCACGCCAACGATAACCGTGACACCGGCATCCAGTAGCATCACCACCGCGCAATCGCTTTCCGTGACCATTGCGGTCTCCGGAGCAAGTGGAACGCCGACCGGTTCAGTGGTTCTATCCAGTGGAAGCTACACGTCATCCTCCAC
>PMWR01000411.1 GCA_003166055.1 Acidobacteriaceae bacterium | reverse complement strand
ACGGCGAGTTCGTCTTCGCGAATCAGACCCGTGCGTTCGCCGGCGACGTAGGCTGTGCCGACGTAGGCCAGCGAGCGAAGCTGCGGCGCGCCTGCCGCAAAATCGAGCATGCGGCGCGTGCCCTCGACGTTGATGTTGCGGGCTTCCTGGAGCGTGTGATCGAAGCGCACCGTGGCGGCGCAGTGAATGACGCGCGTGGTCTCGGCGGAGAGGCGCTGCCAGGCCGCGGTATCGAGGCCGCAGTTGGGTAGGCTTACGTCGCCGGAATAGACCTGAACACGGGAACGCTCGGCTGCGGGGACGAAGCTGTCGGCGCGTTGCTGACCGGTTTGGGCAGGATGGCCTGCATGGCCGGCCCGGTCACGGATGAGGAGGGCCAGGGTGGCCTGCGGATAACGATCGAGCAGATCGTGCACCAGTTGCACCCCGAGAAAGCCGGTCGCGCCGGTCACCAGGATGAGTTCGTCAGCATTCATTAAGAAGCCAGTCTCCGAATCGGAACAACGTGAAAGCCGGTCGACAAGGGACCGTGCGCGCAGGCCGCTGGACGGGGTTAAGTCTCATTATAGACGGGGAGATTGCGAGGGTGAGCCGGGGACCGACGATGCGCCGTCAGCTCTTATGAACGACCTCGAACGAATAGCCGTCCGGGTCGAACACATCGGCTGCGTAGTATCCGGGATAGTATTCAAGTCGCGCTCGCGGTGAAATATTGTTCCTCGCACCAGCCGTGATCGCTGCCTTGTAGAATTCATCGACCTTGCCGTTGCTTTCGGCCTTGAACCCCCAGTGAATTGCCGCGGGATCGGGTTTGCCTTGCTGGAGCCAGAAGAACGCCTGCTTGCCATCCCCAAATCCCCACAGATCGGGATCGCCGTTCTGGCCTTTGTAGGGCAGGAAGAACTTGATATCGAGAGGCTTCAGAGCCGCCTCATAGAACGCCAGTGAACGCTCGATATTGCTGACAGTCAAAATGATGAAACCGAGCATTGTTTTCTCCTTAAAAATAACCACAGCCGGGTGACCAGGTACCGCTTTTGGGATCTGGGATGTTTCCATCTAAAGCTTCGTTATTCGACCGTGAGAACCAGCTTGCCGAAGTGGCGTGCATCTTCCATGCGGGTCAGCACTTCGCGGGCTTGGGACCAGTGGAAGTTTTCGCCGATGGGGCGGAGCTGGGTGAGGGTGATGGCCTTGTTCATGTCGAGGAAGTCTTTGCGTGAGCCGACGTAAATGCCCTGAATTCGGGCCTGCTTGTGAAGAATGGAGGTAATGGCCAGCGGCTCTTTGGACTCGGCCAGCACGCCGACCTGGGCAATAGCGCCGCCCATGCGCAGGGCACGCAGCGAGCGGGCCAGCGTTCCCACGCCGCCCACTTCGACCACCAGGTCGACGCCTTCGCCGCCGGTCTGGTCCACCGCCCAGCGGTCCCAGTTGGGGTTTTCCTTGTAGTTGAGGCCGGCGTCGAGCCCGAGGGCGCAAGCACGGTCAAGCTTCGCATCGCTCGAGGAGATTCCGAGCACGCGCAGTCCGTGAAGACGGGCAAACTGGACGGCAAAGATGGAGACGCCGCCGGTTCCCTGGACGAGGACGGTGGCCCCCGGCTTCAGGTTGGCGGCGGCGAGCGCGTTCCAGGCCGTGACGGCGGCGCAGGGCAGCGTGGCAGCTTCCTGAAAGCTGAGGTGGTTGGGAATGCGGACCAGGCCGGTCTCCTTGAGCAGGACGTGATCGGCGAGCGTGCCGTCGATGTCACCTCCCAGCGCGCCCTTGACCTTGGCCGGGCTGGGTGGGCCGTCGAGCCAGTTCTGCATGAAAATGCCGATGACGCGGTCGCCGGGCTTCCAGAGGGTCACGCCCTCACCGACAGCTGCAACTTCGCCGGCGCCGTCGGAGCAGGGGATGCGGGGAAAGGCCAATTTCGGGTTGTAGAGGCCCTTGACCATGAGCAGATCGCGGTAATTGAAAGAAATCGCACGCACATGGACAAGGACTTCTCCGGGGCCCGGAGAGGGGCTGGGACGCTCGACAAACTCTAAGGAATCAATGCCAAACGACGGAATCTGCCAGGCGAACATAGTGAGATTCTCCCCTTTCGATGGGATGCCGTAAGCACTTCGTTGGATGCAACGCGGCAAAACACCCGTAGAATGAAGATATGGCTCGTGGTTGGGAAAGTAAATCCGTGGAGGAACAGATGGCTAATGCCCTGCAGCAACCGGCGGTCAACACCGGCAAACACCTCAACGGGCAGGATAGCAACGGCTTTGTGAGCGAGGATGCCCGGCGGGCGGCAGACAAGGTACGCAGTGAACGTGAACGGCAGAAGCAGGCGCTGAACCTGCAGCGGGAGAATATCCTGTCGCAAAAGACTTCAAACCCGGCGAGACGCACCGCGCTGGAAGCGGCGCTGGAGCAGATTGAGTCGCAGATCGCGGCAATGGGCTAGCCACCTGCGGTGGGGCCAAACTCTCGCGACCCGCTCGCACGGGACTTCAATGCTTCGCACCCATGCGACAGGAAAGAGTCGCATGGATGCAGCAATCAGGCCCATCGCGCGAGCTAGGACTCGCGGTGAAAGAGCAGCGAGTTGGCCTGGTGGATCGAGGTCAGAACCACTTGCGCTATGTTGACGTGGGCGGGGCGGCTGACGGCCCATACGATGGCATCGGCCACATCCTCGGGAGTAAGCGGCGTAATGCCTTTGTAGACTTTGGCGGCGCGCTCCTCATCGCCCCGAAAACGCACCAGGCTGAAATCGGTTTCCACCATGCCGGGGTCAATGGTGGTGACGCGGACCGGCGATCCCAGCAGGTCCTGGCGCAGGCCGTCGTTGATGGCTTTTTCGGCCGCTTTGGTGGCGCAGTAGACCGCTCCCTTCGGGTAGGTGAGCTCGCCGGCGGTTGAGCCCATGTTGACTACGTGGCCGTGTCCGCGGACCACCATGCCCGGTACGACGGCGCGCGATACGTAGAGCAACCCCTTCACGTTAGTGTCGATCATCTCTTCCCAGTCTTCGAGTTTTCCCATATAGAGCTTATCGAGACCGCGGCTGAGGCCGGCGTTGTTGACCAGGACATCGATCTCCGCCCACGCTTCGGGGAGTGTGTCAATGGCCTCCTGAACAGCGCGGTGGCCACGCACATCGAGTTCGATGGAGTGGACGGAGGCGGCGCCCCGCTCCAATGAGAGCGAGGCAACTTCGGCAAGTTTTCCGGCGCGCCGGGCTGCGAGCAGCAGGCGCGCGCCTTGGGCCGCGAAGGCCAACGCGGTGGCCGCGCCGATGCCGGAACTGGCGCCAGTAATGAAGACGATTTTTCCTTGGAGGCTCATGCTTCCATCTTAGATCAGAGATCAGGGATCAGAGATCAGAGATCAGGGATCAGAGACTTAGGGACTTAGGGACTGGGGATTGGAAAATCATTTCGTGTCACCTCACCATCTTGTCTGGGTACTTATAGGATGAGGTACGACGATGACTACGCAGATTTCGAGCAACAGCGACGCGCAATTGGTGGAAGGGAGCCTTTTGGGCAACCGTTCCGCATTCGGTACGATCGTCAAGCGGTATCAATCGCTGGTCTGCTCGATCACGTACAACGCCACCGGCAGCCTGAGCCTGAGCGAGGATATCGCGCAGGATACCTTTCTGGCTGCGTGGAAGCAGCTCTCCGAGCTGCGTGAGCCGGCGCGGCTCCGTTCCTGGTTGTGCGGCATCACGCGCTTCCTGGTTGGCAAGGAACTCCGGCGCCAGGGCCGTGAGCCCATTCACGCCGCCGAAGCGCTGGATACGATTCAGGAACCGGCATCGCTGGAAGCGTCCTCGTCGGTGCAAGCCGTCAGCCGCGAAGAAGAGGCGATCCTCTGGCGAGCGTTGGAACGGATCCCCGTTGTCTATCGCGAGCCGCTAATTCTCTTCTATCGCGAAGAGAAGTCGATCGAACGCGTGGCGGCCGAGATGGACTTGAGTGAAGACGCAGTGAAGCAGAGGCTCTCACGCGGGCGCAAGCTGCTGCACGAAGAAGTGGCCGCCTTCGTAGAGGGAACGCTGAGCCGGTCAGCGCCGGGCCAGGGCTTCTCGAGTGCGGTGCTTGCACTGCTGCCAGGCGCTCCAGTGGCGATGGTGGGCGCCGGCATGGCGACCAAGGGCGTGGCGATGGCCAAGTCGGGTTCCGCTGCGACATGGCTGGTTGCGTTGGCGCCCCTTGTCGGAGTCTTTGCCGGCATGATGGCAAATTGGCTGTCTGTTCGATCCGCTCCCACCGCTCGCGAACGCCGCTTCCAAACCATTGCGTTCATCGGCTTATGGGCATTTGTGCTGGTTTGGGCCGTGGCCGGGCAAATAGCTCTGGAGACGCTGAGCTATCGTTACGCGTGGAGCGGACAGTCGTTTTACGCAATCATGACGGTCTTCTGGTGGCTCTACGCCATTGGTGTCGCCACGTTTACCATCGTTTATTTCAGGCGGATCATCGCCTTGCGCCTGAAAAGCGCCGGTGTGCAGGGAACACGTGAGATCCCCGCAGTGCCAGTGACCCTGGCATCGAGCCTGGGCATGACGATCGGGGTGTACGTGGCCCTATTTTCGTGGCTCATTTTCCTGGCGTGGAAGGCACATGACATTGTGACCGCCGTAGTCGTTGCCGGGATCATGGTGGCGCTGGGAATCTGGCATTTCATTCACATGCGCGGCCGGTCTGAACGTGCGGCAATGCGCGCTGCGATTGGGGATATCGCGTTGGCTTGGGGCGTCGTCCTGGCGATCTTCAATCTTCGCGTGAATGTATGGCTTGCGGCTTTTCATGGTACTGATGTTGCGGGAATTCATCGTCTGCTGCCGGTGTGGGCTATTCCATTGGCTACGTTGGGGTTGCTGATCTGGGTGGGAGTGATGGTTGCGCTAACAGGTCCGAAGGCATCCGTTCTTGAGGCGGCGCAACGCTGAAAATCATCGTGCGACACGTCGGGCTAGACCTGAACCTTGTGAAGCGGCGGTTTCGGGTGCTTGAGCTCGTCTATGTCCTCGGTGCTGCCGTACCAGCGGATGATCTTACCCGCCGATCCAGCGCGCGGCGATCCGCGAGACCGCATCCACCTCCAACCCCGGTCGGCGCTCTTGACCCTGTACTCAATATCGACGTCTTTGCCGGTGTGCAGGGCCTCCAGGAGCGCTTTCATGGTAGCCTGCACGTCCTCCGGGTGAACTGCTTCGAGCCATCCGAGGTTGCGGGTCTTTTCCCTGCTGAGCCCGGTCAACTGCACCCATCCCGAGTTCACGTCGAGAACGTTGCCTTCCGCGTCCATGGCCCACTGCGCCGCTGTATTCAGGTCGACCATATAGCGGAGGTGATCCTCACTCTCGCGGAGCGCCTCTTCGGCTCGCTTGCGATCGGTAATATCGATGACCGCGGCCGAAATCCCGATCACCTCTCCTGCTTCATCCAGAGCGGGCTGATAGGACGCCACGTTGGTCGATTCCACGGTCTCCGGACCGTGTGCCGGCCTGGTAAACTCTATCTCCTCGATCACCTCGCCCTTCAACGCTCGGCTGACATACGGCTCAACCTGCTTAAAGACTTCTGGAATCATTTCCCGGATCGATCTTCCCAGGTAGGATTCCGCCGGAGCTCCGTTCATGGCGGCAAGGCGGCGGTTAATGCTGACATAGCGAAGATGACGGTCGAGAAAGCATAATCCCACAGGAGCGCCGTCATAGATGGCCTGCAATTCCGCCAAGCGCTGCGCCGGCATTGCTTCGAGATTGGAGACGACCGAGTCGGCTCCAACGCCCAAAGACCCGGAGGAGTGAATGCGCGGCGCGTCGGCAACCAATTGGGGTATCCGGTCTGCGGTTACGGGCCGCCCGTAGAGCCATCCTTGCCCGAATTCACAGCCGAGCCGCAGAAGCATATCCGCCTGCTCCTCCGTTTCTATTCCTTCAGCTACAGTAGTCATGCCGAGGCTGTGCCCCAAGCCAACAACAGCAGCGACGATCTTCCGGCTCTCCCGTTTGGCGGACATGGAGTTGACGAAACTGCGATCGACCTTCAGCGCATCGAAGGGAAGAGCCTGGAGGTGGCGCAGGCTCGAATATCCCGTTCCAAAATCATCGAGGGCAAGCCTGCAGCCCATAGACTTCAACTCGCGGGCAATTTTTTGTGCCATCTCCAGGTTGCCTATCAGCCCACTTTCGGTGATTTCGACGGTTAGCCGGGCAAGCGGAAACCCTCCCTGCTCGGCAGCCTCGCGAATCTGGGTGGGCAGGCTCAACTCGCGCAACTGGGTTGGGGATATATTGACGGCCAATATCAGGGGCACCGGTAACGCCGAAGCCGACAAGAATGCTTTGCGCAATATCTGCCGCATCAGGCGTCCGATGAGCCCGTCTTCTTCGGCAAGCGAGATAAAGTTTTCCGGCAGGATGAGGCCGAGCCGGGGGTGCTTCCAGCGCGCCAAGACTTCAAAACCGGCCAAACGGCCGGTGTGAAGTTCAACCACAGGCTGGAAGCAAGGCTCAAGCTCATCGTTATCGAGAGCACGACGGACTGCGGCCAAGTCTACTGACATGCCCATGACTTTATTGCAATTTCACGAGAGTGTCTATACCATTTGTTGCTCTTCAGGAAATGGAACGCCCCTTGAATCTGTTTTCGACTGCAGAGGGGAAGACCTGCTGGCCGTTGCGCTGCGATTCAGAATCGCTTATTGAGGAGTGACCAGTTGGTGGGCGATGGCGAAGAGGGCAAGTTCGAGGCGGGTGGACACGCCGGTCTTGTCAAAGATGTTGGACAGGTGGCGCTTGACGGTCTCTTCACTGAGCGTGAACTGCCTGGCGATGTCGCGGTTGCTGCAGCCTTCGACGATGGCTCCGACGACTTCGAGTTCGCGAGGGGTGAGGCCGTAGGTTTTGTGCTGGGGCGCGGCGGTCTGTTGCATCAGGTCGTGGAGCGCGGAAACCAGGTTGATGACGCGCTTGCCGCCGATCCAGTAATCGCCGCTGATGACGGTGCGGATGGCGGTTTGCAGATGGCCGGCGAGGGCGTCTTTAAGCACGATGCCGCGGGCACCGATGTGGAGGGCTTCAATAATCTGCTGCGTGGTGATGGTGGAGGTGAGAAGGAGAATCTTGACGGTAGGCGTGCCGGCCATGATGGCGCGCATGGCCTCAAGGCCGGGCATACGCGGCATCTGGACATCGAGGAGAAGAATGTCCGGCTCGAGATCGAGGGTCTGAGTGATGGCCTCGTCGCCATCGGAGGCATCGCCGACTACTTCAAAGCCGTCTCTGAGCGTGAGCATGTTGCGCACGCCAATACGAACAACGGGATGGTCGTCTGCGAGTACGATGCGAATTGGCCGGTCCACTTGAGCGGTTACCCTCCGACTGATGGGAGTTACTTACTCTGAAAACTCACCCTCAAGCATACGCTCAAGGTTTAAGGAGGCGGTGCGTAAATCTTTGAGCAGGGCGGAGCTGTTATCCAGATGGTTATCTTTTTGCGGCGGAGAGGCGCCGGGAGAGGGTGACGCGGCGCTGGATTCGAGGAGAGCGCCGAGGCGGGCTGCCTGCTGTGCGCCGGCCATGGCGCATCCGCCCTTGATGGCGTGGCCGATGCGGCGGATTTCGGCGGTATCGCGTTGCGCAACGGCGAGCTGAAGGGCCGCCAGCTTTTTCTGGA
This sequence comes from Acidobacteriaceae bacterium, assembly GCA_003166055.1. Next base: position 6,949 of record PMWR01000411.1, on the reverse strand, counting down.
GATCGGCGACGACGGCCAGGTAGATTTCGCGGACTGCGGACTCGGGCATGATGGCGCGAAGCTGGGCGAGGGTTTCCTTATTGACGACCGGTTCATCGGCGGCGAGGCTGGGCGCGTCGGCGGGGTTGGACTGGGCAGCGTGTTCCGCAAGCAGCCTGTTCAGTGCATTGGCGCCGAAGGGTTTAAGCAGGAAGCCGTCACTTGCGGCAACTACGTCGTCGGGTGGGTGGCTACCGCTGATGGCATAGACGGTGGCGTGGGTGCGGGTTCGGAGCTGGGCGATGAGTTCGGTTCCGCTGAGGCCGGGCATCTGCGCGTCCATCAGGATGACGTCGGGAACACATTCTCCCGCGGCAAGCAGATCGACGGACGCACTGCCGTCGGCCGCGGTGTGGACGGTATAGCCGCTCATGGTGAGCACGGTGGCCATGACTTCGCGGCTGACGAGGTCGTCGTCGATGAGCAGCACCGTAGGCAGTTTCTGCCTGGCTCCGAAGTCCAGCATTCGTTTAGTGTGCCACCGGGATGGGCAGTCGCGCGCTGAAATTATGAAGCTGAACCTGATCGGATATTGTTTGGTTCAATTTGCGACGACCAGGACCTGGAAGCTGCCGTTGGCGGGAGCGGGCTTGAGGGAACCGATTTTGCCGGGTTGTGCGAGGTCGATGCCGAGCAGGTCGGTGACGAGGAAGACCTGGCCGGTGGAGGGATCGACGGCCAGGGTGCGGGCGCGCTGGCGCGTGGCGAGGTTCTGGATGACGGCGTAGGTGTCTGTCACATCCTGATGAACGATGGTGAGGGTTCCCTGTGCTCCGCCGTTGGCGGCGTAGATGAGTCCGCGGTCGGGGTCGTATGCGACGGCATCGGTGCCGGGGCCGGTGTTGAGCGATGTGACCACTTCGCCGGAAGAGGCGTTGAGCACGACCAGCTTCATGTTGTTGCAGGCGGCGAAGAGGCGGCCGTGTTGGGCGTCGACGGCCAGGCCGGAAGGGCCGGTGCAGTCGGGGCCGAGCGAGAAAATGGCCATGCTGTTTTGCGCGGAGTTGGGAAGGCGGGACTCATGGCTCCAGTCGAAAATATGGGTCGATTCGGATTGCTTTGCTGGGCTGGACGGATTCGAAGCAGGAGCGGCACTGTGTCCGCGCAGGTATGCGGCGATGGACTGGGCGTCGATGCGGGCGACCTGGTTACGGTTGTCGATGTTGACGAAGACCTGTCCGTTGCCATCGGTCTGGGCAAAGCCGAGCCTGCCGGGCATGAGGATCTCGGCTAGCGGCTCGCGGGTCTCGGTGTCGATGACATTGACGGATGTCTTGATTTCGCTTTCATGCACGGGCGGGGAGTTGGGGGGCTGCGCCGGACGGGCGACGGGGGTGGTGCAGATGACGAAGAGCAGCCTGGTCTGGGGTTCAAAGACGAGGGCGCGGGGGCCGGGTCCGGTGGGAATGGAGGCCACGACCTGAAGGGAGCGGCGGTCAAAGACTTTGACCTGGTTGTCTGCGCCGTCGCTTATGTAGCCGAATTCGCCCGAGGCGTCGAGAGCGATGGCGCGGGCGTTGTGGAGGCCGGTGACCTGGCCGGTAAGGGCACCGGCATCGATGTCGACCACCTGGACTTGGGTGGTGTGAGCGATGTAAAGCCGGCGGGCGGTGGGGTCCGCGGTGAGGTAGTCCCAACTGCCTGCGCCGCCGATGATCCAGGTCTTCTTGATCGCGTAGGGGCGGTCGGGGAGCTCGGTTGCGCCGGGGATCTGCTGGGCTTGCAGAGCGGCGCAGGACAGCAGGGCGACGGCGAGGAAACTCTTCATGGGAATGGCTCCTCAAGGATAGATGCGAGAACAGAGATTAGAGAACAGGGAACAGGGAACGGGAATAGGGAATAGGCACCCTTCCGGGGAAGTGGGCGCTACTCCGCAAGCTGATCTGCTAACTCAGGAGAAGCTCGTAGTAGATGAGGGGGGCATTTTTGTAGGTGGCGCGGGCGGTTTCGCGGAAGTTGCATTTGGCGTAGAAAGGGCCAGCGCCGGCGGCGGTGTCGAAGGCGTCGAGACGGATGGCGTCGGTGGGCCAGGCGCGGGCTTGAGCTATGGCATGCTCCAAAAGCATGCGGCCGACGCCTTGACGCTGGAGCTTGAGCGTGACCGCCATGTCGGTGAGATAGAGGGGTCTCTTGACCGGCGTGAAGTATTTGACGTCGATGGCCCATGGCTTTTTTGTGGCGAGACGCACGGAGCCAGCGAGCGTCTTACCTCGGTACGCGAGGATGGTCTGCGCGTGGCGCATGTGGAAGAGCACAGCTTTCTCGGAAGACGAGGAGGACGAACCGCCGTAGCATTGGGCGCGATCGGCGGCGACCGCGGCGCGGAGAGCAACGAGCGCGGAGACGTCGGCTTCAGTGGCGTTTGCGAAGGTGAGTTTCATGGTGGCGAATCGTTGTTTGTTACATCCCAGGTCCGAAATCCCGAACCTGGGGCACCCGATTTGTTTTCTGGCTGCTGGCTTACTTTTTCACAACACTCAGGGTGACGGTGGAGGGGTATTGAGCTGAGTGGTGGATGGCGTTGTGGGCGACTACGCCTTCGGATTCGCTGACGTTGTCGCCGCCGGTGTTGAGGTTGCGATCGAAGCGGGGGAAGTTGCTGCTGCTGACTTCAATGCGGATCTGGTGACCGGGGGCGAAGTAGATGCTGGTCTGCATGGGCTGGAAGGCGATTTTGTAGACCTTGTCTTTCTCAATAAACACAGGCGGCTTGTCGTAGCCCTCGCGATAGCGGACACGCTGGATGTTTTCGTCGATGTTATAGGCGGTTCCATCGGGCAGCACGTCGATAAGTCTCACGGTGAAGTCAGTATCTTTGGCGTCGCTCGAAACATAGAGAGTTACATCGATGGGGCCGCTGACTTCAATCCCGTCCTTAAGCGGGCCGGTGCTGTAGACGAGGATGTCGTCGCGCATCTCTTCGCTGCGCTGATCGAGCGCACCGGGCTTGAAGTCGGCGCCCATGCAGCAGAAGCCTCCGCCGTGGGTGGGTACGGGATTCATGGGATCGTAGACGAAGTTGTCGGCGGCGTCTTTCGGTTGAGGAGCGGGGACGAGAGCGCCGTCGCCATTGAGCGAGTTGGCGCGGCCGGCGCCGGCGAGATAAAAGGTGACTGGCTTGGCTTCTTTGGGCGGCCAGGTGTCGGAGGCCTGCCACTTGTTGAGGCCCATGGTGTAGTACTGCACCTTGGGTGTCTTGTCGAGCAGGGGGCTGGGCTGGTCTTTGAGATAGCGATCGAACCAGGCGAAGGTGAGGGCGTCGTAGTCGAGGCGCGCGTCGCCGAGGTCGCGCTCGCCGACGATGGTGTGTTCCGCGGCGCGCTTGTATCCGCAATGACCGGTGGGCGCGATGATGGCGTACTGCTCATTGGCGACGGCGGGGCTGGCGGTAGAGCGAACGTAGTTGTATGCGGCCAGGTTGGGCGCGGTGCTGACGTCGTACCAGGTCATCATCCAGAGGCCGGGAATGTCGATNNGTGCGGAGGATCATGCCGGGCTGGCCGGAGGGCGTGGTGTCGGCGAAGATGCCGTGTTGCGCGCCGACGGCGGCGAGGATGTCTTTTTCAGGGAGATGCGCGAGGGCTTTGCCCCAGTCGACCGCGGGCGAGTGCGAAGAGAGGTCGTAGGACTTTGCCGCGGTGACGAGCGCCTGCTGCGACATGCCCGCGGGGAAGTTGGGCTTGCCGTCGTTGGTTTGCAGGCCGGAGCCGTAGACCCAGGTGGTGAAGAGCATTTGCACAGCGCCGCCGCGGAACCAGTTGCCCTGCTCGTAGTAGGGGCCGACGCGGCCGACGCCGGCGCCGAAGCTTTCAGGAATGAATGTGGCGAGGGCCTTGTTGCCGCGCGAGGCGACGGCTAGCTGCCACTCGGCGGTGGAGGAGCAGCCGATGAGTCCGACCTTGTCGGCGGACCAGGGCAGGCCGCCCATCCAATCGAGCGCGTCGTCGGAGTCGGTGAGGGGAGTGCCGAGGATGTCGTAGTCGCCTTCGGAGAAGTAGCGGCCGCGCTCGTTCATTTCGATGTAGGCATAGCCGCGCTTGACGGCGTCGAGGGCGGCGGACATGTCGCGGGGCGCGCCTAACTCGACATCCCAGTAGTTGAAGTTATAGGGAGTGCGAACGAAGATGACGGGATACTTTTTCGATTCGTCTTTGGGGCGGTAGATGTCAGCCTGCATGCGCTTGCCGTCGCGCATGGTGACCATGACTTTGCGGTCGACGATGGCGATGGAATCGAGCTCTTTTTCGATGGCGTTGCGCTTGTCGATCAGCGCGGTGTCTGGCCGGGCCTGCGCGCGGGCGGACGGGGCGAGGATGGCGATGGAGACGACGGCAAGACAAGCGAGATGGAAGATACGGCGCATTTCGGCCTCTTTTCAAGGGCGTTTTGGGGGAACCCAATGCTGTGCAGACACTATAAACCACCTGCGGTGGGGCAGACGCTCGCTACCCGCTCGCACTGGCGTCTATGCTTCGCACCCTTGCGATAAGAAAAAATCGCAAGGATGGGGCACCCAGCGGTGTTGATCATCGATCGAGTGGCTTTGTTGGGGCGAATTGAGATTCGCCGCGCAGTGGACAGAATTGCGCATCGTTTGAGTGACTCGGCCCGTATACTCTTGCGGATGGCCAAGTTCAGTAGGCAAGTCAAAGAACTGCTCAAGATTGCAGGGCCCGGGATTATTACGGGCGCCGCGGACGACGATCCGTCGGGCATTGCGACGTATACGCAGACCGGAGCGCAGTTTGGGTACGGGCAGCTGTGGACGGCGCTGCTGGTGCTGCCGATGCTGATCGCGGTGCAGGAGGCGTGCGCGCGCATCGGCGCTGTGACCGGCAAAGGCATTGCCGCGGTGGTGAAGGAACACTACAGCAAGAAAGAGCTGTATGGAATGCTGGTGTTGATTGTGGTGGCGAACACGATCAACCTGGGCGCCGATCTGGGCGCGATGGGCGCGGCGGCACAGCTGATTGTGCCGGTGAACTTCACGGTGCTGGTGCTGTTTTTCACGGCGGCGATTCTGATCCTGGAGATCTTCACGTCGTACCGCACCTACGCGCGGATTCTAAAATGGCTTTGCGTCACGCTCTTCTCGTATGTCATTACAGTGTTTCTTGTGCATGAGCCGTGGGCAGTCATCCTGCGGGCGACGTTTGTTCCGCATATTGAATTTACTTCGGCGTTTTTCTTCATCATTACCGGTGTGATCGGCACAACGATTTCGCCGTACATGTTTTTCTGGGAAGCTTCAGAAGAGGTGGAAGAGGAGCGCAGCGAGCACATGATCCACAACGGAAAGCCGGCGGTTACGGAGCGGTTCATGAAGCGGCTGAGGATCGATAACTTCCTGGGCATGCTTTCATCGCAGATCGGGGCTTGGTGCATCATCGTGGTTGGGGCGACAGTGCTGCACGCGAATGGGGTGATGCATATCGACAGCGCGGCGCAGGCGGCGAAGGCGCTGGAACCGCTGGTGCACAGCTTTCCGCACGCGGGGTTTCTGGCGGAATTGATTTTTGCCATCGGCATTATTGGATTGGGATTTCTTGCAGTGCCTGTCTTCTCAGGGTCGGCTTCGTATGCGCTCTCAGAGGCGCTGAGCTGGAAGGCGGGGCTGAATCTGAAGTTGAAACGGGCGCATGGGTTTTACGGGGTGATTACGATTGCCACGCTGGTTGGATTGATGATCAACTTTATCGGGATCAATCCGATTCAGGCGCTGGTGGTGACGGCGGTGATCAACGGCGTGGTTGCGGTGCCGTTGATTTTTCTGATTGCGCGGATTGCGCGAAGCAAAGAGATCATGGGTGAGTATCGCAGCGGGGCGCTGTCGAATGTGCTGGTGTGGGCGACGTTTGTGTTTATGGGCGCGGCGGCGGTGGCGATGTTTGCGACGATGAAGTGGTGACCACCTGCGGTGGGGCAGACGCTCGCTATTCGCTCGCAAGGGCTTTGCTGGTCTCCATCATTACGCTGAGAAAAAGCGCCAGGATGGGCATCGATCGTAGAGGAGGGGTAAGCTTGGAGTCACTGGACTTGGGGGAGGGGTGGTTCAGATGGCAAATGAATCGAAGACAACGCGCCTTAAACGAGAGAGTTCGCGCCGGTTTAAGTTGGGACAGTTTCTGTTTCTCGTTGCCCTGGCGGTGGGTGTTTATCTGCTGGGGCGAAGCATGGTGGAACACCGCTTCTTCCGCGGCGGACACCAGGAAAAGCATGGTTCGCTGATGCCTTAGGCTGCATCCTGCCGAGATTCATAGCGCATGCGCTATTCGTTGGCAATAGCTACTTCATGGAGCCAGCCGGGGGCTTTTAGAAGCTCGCGGGGACGGGAGCCGTCGGCGGGGCCTACTAATCCGTCGCGCTCCATTAGATCGATGAGGTGCGCGGCGCGGCCGTAGCCTACGCGGAGACGGCGCTGCAGGAGCGAGGTGCTCGCTTTGCCGAATTCAAAGACCAGGCGCACGGCATCGTCGAACATGGGATCGTTTTCGTCGGGATCGGCGTTGGAGCCGTCGGGAGAAACGCGCTCGTCTTTGGGCGATTCGAGGAAGCCCTGCACATATTCCGCCTGGCCTTGATCCTTCCAGAAGGCGACAACGGCGGCAGTTTCCTTTTCACTGACGTAGGGCGCGTGCAGGCGCATGAGGCGGCTGGTTCCGGGCGGCAGGAAGAGCATGTCGCCGCGGCCTAATAGAGCCTCTGCACCGTTGGTGTCGAGGATGGTGCGCGAGTCTACTTTGGTGGCCAGGCGGAAGCTGATGCGCGTGGGGACGTTGGCTTTGATGAGGCCGGTGATGACGTCGACCGAGGGGCGCTGCGTGGCGAGGATGAGATGAATGCCGACGGCGCGAGCCATCTGCGCGAGGCGGGTGATGGATTCTTCAACGTTGGCGCGGTCGAGCATCAT
>PMWR01000501.1 GCA_003166055.1 Acidobacteriaceae bacterium | reverse complement strand
GCTGTCATACATGGGGCACAGGCGACAATCCGTTTTTGCGCGCTCAGGGTGACGGCGATGTGAGGAATGGGAACTGGGATCGGAGGATTGATACACTGCCTTTCAGTATGGTCCCCGATACGGATGATCTGAAGAATGCCGGCGAACGCCTGTGCGTTACGGCGCGGTGGTGCTACACGCAGGGCTGGGTTCCGGCGACGAGCGGGAATTTCAGCGTACGCGAGGGCGGGCGCATCCTTATTACTGCGAGCGGGTTGGATAAGGGAACGCTGACTCTGGACGGACTGCTGGAGATTGACGGCGAGGGTCAAGTGCTGGCGGGGACGGGCAAGCCGTCGGCCGAGACCGGGCTGCACCTGGTGTTGTATAAAGCGCGGGTGGCGGTCGGGGCAATTCTGCATGTGCACACGGTGTGGAATACGCTGCTGTCGGGTCACTATGAGGCTGAGGGAGTGGTGACGATCGAGGGCTATGAGTTGCTGAAGGGACTCTCCGGCGTGTCGACGCATACGCATAGGGAACAGGTGCCGATTCTGAAAAACTCGCAGGATTATGATGAGCTTTGCGCGGAGTTTGAGACGGCGCTCGCGGAGTTTCCCGATGCGCACGGGGTTTTGTTGAGCCGGCATGGGCTTTATACCTGGGGCGAATCGGTGGCCGAGGCGCGCAGGCATTTGGAGGCGCTGGAGTTTTTGTTTGAGGTGGAAGCGCGGCGCGTGTTGGGCAGTCAGATTTGATTTCGCGCAGTCGAGATTTCTTCAAAGGCTCATTGATCAGGAGTGTGTTGCATGGCAGTCCTTCGATTTCCGCCGGATGAGAACGTGATGGAGAACGAGGCCGAGGTGCGCGCGGCGCTGGGCGAACTGGGCATCGACTATGAGCGGTGGGACTTGTCGCGGGTAGAACCGGATGCGCCGGCCGAGGCGGTGCTCGCGGCTTATGCAGATCAGATTGACGCGATGAAGCGGCTTGGGGGCTATCGAACCGCGGACGTCATCGATGTGAATCAGGAGACGCCGGGGCTGGATGCGATGCTGGCGCGGTTTGACAAAGAGCATACGCATTCGGAGGACGAAGTGCGTTTCATTGTGGCGGGGCGCGGGATTTTCTTTTTGCATCTGGCGGGCAAGGTGGTTTCAGTCGAGGTGCATCCGGGCGATCTGCTACGGGTGCCGCGCGGAACGACGCATTGGTTCACGCTCTGCGCGGACCGGCGGATTCGGGCGATTCGGTGGTTTCAGGACACGACCGGGTGGGCTCCGCACTACACAGAGTCAGGCGTGGAGCAGGCGCACCAGCCGCTTTGCTTCGGGCCCGCGTATTTTGGGCCGCGCGTCACCACGACAATCAGCGCATGACAGCGAGCCTCTATCTGCTGGATGTAGAGGGTACGGTTGCGCCCATTTCACTGGTGTATGAGCAACTGTTTCCTTACGCGCGGGCGCGGTTCGCGGAATTCCTGGAACAACATGGCAGCGACGCCGCGGTGCAGGCCGACCTGGCGTTGTTGGCTGAGGAGAACCTTGCAGATGCTGATGCGCCGCGGATTGACGGCGTTCATGTAGTGCAGGCGGTTGCTTATCTGCATTGGTTGATGGACCGCGACCGGAAATCGACTGCATTGAAAAGCCTGCAGGGGCGGATCTGGAAGACGGGGTTTGAATCCGGCGAGTTGAAGGGGACGCTGTTTGCCGATGTGCCAGCGGCGCTGGAGCGGTGGGCGCAGAACGGACGGACGGCGATCTACTCGTCGGGATCGGTGGATGCGCAGCGGTTGCTGTTTCGCTACTCAAGCTTTGGGGATTTTACGGGGCGGATTGCGGCTTACTTTGACACGCGCACCGGGGCGAAGACGAACAGCGCGAGCTACGAGGCGATTGCAGCGGCGATGGGGGTTGAGCCCGGGCAGGTGCTGTTTTTCTCCGACGTGGTGCGGGAACTGGACCCGGCGCGCGAGGCCGGCCTCGACACGCGGCTGGTGACGCGCGATGGGAATGCGCCGGTCGCGGATACGCACGGACATGCGGTGATTGATTCGTTTGACGGAATTGAGTGACGGCGAGCGCGAGTTCTTATGCGTCGCGAACTACTTCGCAGCGGGTGCGGGAGCGCCGCTGGCGGCCGTGAGCGGCGGGAGACTGCTCACGGCTGAAACGGGCAATTCCACGGCGCCGACGTGGTTGGTTAAAAGGTCATGAACACCAACGCGGAGGTAGTAGTCCCCCTTGACCGGAACGCTGATCTCCTGTTTGTACTGGAACTCGGGATGATTGCCGGCGCCATGGACCGAGGCAAAGAAATCCGGCTTCACCATCTCCTTGATGTCGTTGACCTGGGTGTTGATGAGTTGCCCGTCGGCGTCGTAGACGCAGGTCACGAATTCAACGGCGCAATAGAGCGGGCCCTGCGGCGTTGGGCTGCAATGTATGTCATCGAGATGGGCTTTCAAGTGAACGTTGTAGCGGCGAAAGGGGCCCTTGGCGGCTGCGCTCGGCTGGTTGCGCGGATATACCGCGGGTTCCTCGCTCGGAATGCTGGGCCGAACGATGGCCTCGAAGAGAATCTGCGTCGGCTCCGGGCCGCCATGCACCATTGCGCTTTGCATGGCGCTGTAGGGAGCGGGTTCGGGGGTGTCGGTCTTTGCCGGGGATTTTGCATCCTTCTGATCGGTAATCGCTTTTGTCTGCTCAACCGGGGCATTGGGATCGGTGGCATAGTAGCCGCGGCGGTAGGCAACGGTAAGGCCCTTGTGGGCGAGTTCGATTTGAATCTTGCGATACTGCCCCTTCCACTTGTCGCTGTTGGGCGTATAGGCGAGGGTGTAGTAGTTGGAGCCGCCTTCAACGGCTTTGCTGGCCGCCTGCTTCAGGCCATTGGTGTTTGTAAAAGCCTGACCGCCGGTTGCGTCGGCAATCTCCTGCATGGTTTCGCCGCGAATAGCGGTGTTGGTATAAAAAGTGTCGTTTTGCGAAGGGACCACCGGGTTGGCGCGGGCTCCGCCGGAAGTGTTTGCGTTGCTGCTGGTAAACAACTGCCCCGCGGACAGCCCGCGGGCATCAATGGGGTAGATGGCTACCTGGTTATGCGCAAGCAGGTTCACCGTCTCGCGGAACTCTTCAATGTAAGCCGGCCGCAGGTTCTCCGGCGCCTCTCCGTTGGGGAGAATCACGATGGGAAACGATGAGGAGAACCAGAGCAGGTTTTTACGGCCCGGAAGCTGCCCCAGGTACCGTCCAAGCTGGTTCAGCGAATCCAACGTAAGCTGCCTGCGCGCCTCAAGCTTTGCCTCGGTAGCAACCTTCATCCCAGGTGGACTGCTCGGCGAGCCAGGCATAGCCCCGGTCAAATAAACCGGAAAGCTGGGCGCAGCCTTCTTGCTCGCAAGCGCCGACAGCAGCAATTCATGGTCTGTAGTGAATCCCTGCACCAGGTACATCTGCGTCGAGGTGAGGGTGAGAATGGCGAAGCGCGCGCCTGCCGGAGCGGTTTTTAGATATTGTGCGGCCTGATCGATCGACTTCGCCTGGTCCACCTGAGGGGTGTTGAGATGGTCGAGCAGAATCAGGTTGAGGGGTCCCGTTGACGGGAGATCGAATTCGTTGGTGAACGAACCAGAGTCGCGCTTGAGCAGAGATGGATGGTACACAGTGGGCGCCTGATCCGCGGTGTGCTCCTCAAAGCTCTTGATGGTCTGGGGGTGGCCGTCTTCCTTCAGATCGAAATCGGCCTGGGTCAGATTGTGAACTGGATTCTGGTGGGAGTCAGTGACGATTACATCGACGACGACCAGGTTGGTCTGGACGTGAAGGGTGGCGGCTGGGTCAGGTGCAGGCGTTTGCGTCGGGGTAGGCGCAGGGGCTTGCGCGGCTGCGAGAAGCGGAGCGCAGAGAGAGGCAGCAAAGAAGCAGCGAAAAAACGCCGGTGGCATCGGCTCGGCCCTCCTGACCTTGGCCCAAGATAACACGGGATTGTTGGTGAATATCAATTGAAAACGGGCGGATTATTTGCGGAAGCCGGATGGCTTGCAGGGCTGGAGCG
>PMWR01000155.1 GCA_003166055.1 Acidobacteriaceae bacterium | reverse complement strand
GGCTCGGGAATGCCGAGGGCGTGGGCCAGGTCGATGGCGTTTTGCACGATGTGGACCTTATCCTCAAGCTCGGGGGTGATGTTGATGGCCGCATCCGTGATCAGCAGGGTACGGGCGTAGGCAGGGGTGTCCATGATGAAAACGTGGGAGATGCGGCGGGTAGTGCGAAGACCCGTGTCGGCCTTCATCGCGGCTTTCATCATCTCGTCAGTATGGAGACTGCCCTTCATCATGGCTAGCGCATTGCCGGCGCGGCACATGGCTACGCCGAGTTCGGCTGCTTTGCGTTCGGAGTCGGCCTGAACAATGGGATAGCCGCTGATGTCGACGCCGATTTTTGCAGCGAGGGCTTTCAATTCGGCTTCGTCGCCGATGAGGGTGGGCTCAATGAGGCCTTCGACGGCAGCTTCGACGGTGCCCTTGAGTGCAACGTCGGAGAGCGGCCAGACGACCGCCGTGGTGATGGCGGGGAGAGCCTTGCAGCGGTCGATGAACTGGTGAAAAACGTGATAGTCGGCGGGATGGCCGACGAGGGGGTCAAGGGCAACGCCTTCAGCCAGCGTGGCGAGATCGCTCATTGATGTTCTCCTGGGCACGCAGCGAATGGCTGGCGAGCCTTACGCATTCATTCTCACCCGGAGTAGGGAGTGCGACTGTGCTAAAGGTCACAGTTCGGGGCGGAGTACCGCATAGCGGTAGAAATTGAGAGGTGGATCACCCTCCGGCTGTGGGAGATGATCCGCCTGTGGGAGATTGATCCGGCAGTTGCGGTTACTTGACGAGTTCTGAAACTACAGCGATCTCCTGCTTGCGCGTGGTGCCGGGGATATCGAGCGAACCAAGGATGAGCGGCTTGCCTAAAGTAAGGGCCGATGTTCCTTCGAGCACGATTTGACGCACCACCGGATCTTGCGGACCGAGGCCGGACTTCTCTTCAGCAAGACTGGATTGGGCGACTTTGGAGTTCAGGCTCAAGCCGTCGACACGCCCTTCTACTGTGAACTCGATGTTCAGTCCCACATCCAGATATTGAAACTGGGTGTTCGCCTTGGAATTGTCGCTGTCGTACGATCCAGTTGCGATGGGGACCTTGCTGCCCTGCTTGAAGGTTGTCTTGTCACCGGTGGCTGCAACAAGGGCGATGGTTTGCGTGCCGGTTCGGTTGCCGTTGTCGGTCTCGGTGATGGTGTAGGTGATGCGGTAAATCTTTCTCGGACGGTCCAACTCCGCGATGAGCTTCCGCGCGCGCTCAATGTCCTCAGGTGAACCGTGGATGGTGATGGCGTTCTGCGATGCGACGGCATAGATCCTGGAACGGCCGATGAGCATATTGCGCAGACCGGTTTGTATATCGTTGACGTCGTTCTGCTGCGTCGCATTGGTAAGGAAAATGGTCTGGTCGATCCCTGTGTCAGGTCTCGTATCGGCTGGTTTTGCATCCGCGGGTTTTGCATCGGCTGCCGGGGCTTGCGCATGCGCGACGGGCACAGCGAGCACCAGCGCCAGCGTGAAGGCAGTCAGCATTTTGACAGAGCAATCCACACGTCTTGCGGTCGCGGCCTCATTCAATTTCATCTTTCGCCTCTCAAAATTGGTTTGTGATGAGAACACCTGGGTGCGCTGCGCAGCATTGCAGGGTATCTTCTATTCGACAGACGCTCAGGGTCAGTTTCCGCTCAATGTTTTTTGAGGAGAGCGGATCGAGTGGGTCTGTCGAGAGCGTGAATGACTCGTGATGTGGCAGCCGGATGGAGGCCTGGAACGGGTTGGGTAGGTGTGATTTGCCTGTCCCCGGAACGGTGCGGGGTGATATGCTGCGTGCGCCGGGAAAGCGATTTAGCAAGGGAGAGAACGGATATGTGGTTCCTTGGAATGGATGTGGGCACGGGCGGGACGCGGGCGGTGGTGGTGGATGCGGCGGGCAGGCTGATTGCCGGGGCATCGAGCGAGCATGAGGCGTTCAAGACGGCGCATCCGGGCTGGGCGGAGCAGGATCCGGAGGACTGGTGGCGCGCTGCGCAGGAGGCAATTCGCGGTGCTCTGGCCGCGGCCCCGGAGCCGCATGAGCCGATTGCTGCCATCGGATTGACAGGCCAGATGCACGGCGCGGTGATGCTGGACGAGAACGGCGCGGTGCTGCGGCCGGCGCTTATCTGGTGTGACACGCGCACGCAACCGCAGTGCGACTGGCTGACGGAAAAGATCGGTTATGAGCGGCTGATCGAGCTTACCTGCAATCCTGCGCTGCCTAACTTTACTGTGACCAAGGTGCTGTGGGTGAAGCAGCATCAGCCGGAGATCTTCGCGAAGATTCGCCACATTATGTGTCCCAAGGATTATGTGCGCTACCGGCTGACGGGTGAGTTTGCGATCGACGTGCAGGAGGCTTCAGGAACGCTGTTGCTGGATGTGACGCATCGGCGCTGGTCGCGCGAAGTGGCGGAGGCGGCGGGAATTGCGGAGAGCTGGCTGCCGAAAGTCTATGAGTCGCCCGAGGTGTGCGCGCGGATCAGCGATGTGGCGGCGGGGCTGACGGGATTGGCGGCGGGAACGCCGGTGGTGGCGGGCGCGGGCGACCAGGGCGCGGGCGCAGTGGGCATGGGGATTCTGCAGCCGGGTTCAGTATCGGCGACGATTGGAACTTCGGGGGTGGTGTTTGCGGCGACGGCTGCGCCCACCAAGGATCCCAAGGGACGGCTGCATACGTTCTGCCACGCGGTGCCGGGGCTTTGGCACGTGATGGGCGTAACGCAGTCGGCGGGGTTGAGCTTTCGCTGGTTGAAGGAGACGTTCTTTGCGGGACAGAATTATGACGAGTTGACCGCAGCGGCGGAGAAGATTCCTGCCGGCAGCGAGGGGTTGGAGTGGGCGCCCTATCTGTTGGGCGAGCGGACGCCGCATTTGGATCCTGAGGTGCGGGCGGCGTTTGTTGGTATTTCGACGGTGCATACGGCGGCGCATTTTGTGCGCGCGGTGCTGGAAGGAGTTGCGTATTCACTGGAGGACACGTTTACGCTGTTTGCGGAGCTGGGGATTCCGGTGAGTGGGATTCGGCTGGGCGGCGGCGGGGCGCGCGGGCCGCTGTGGCGGAAGATTCAGGCGGGGATTTATGGCCACGCCGTCGAGGTGCTGACGGCGGAAGAAGGCGGCGCGTTCGGCTCGGCGCTGATGGCTGGAGTGGGCGCGGGACACTGGGCGAATCTCGATGAGGCCTGCGCGCAGGCGATTGAGGTTGCGCAGCGGATTGAGCCGGAGGAGAGCGATCTGGTTGCTTACAAGGCTGGATATGCGAAGTGGCGGAAGCTTTATCCGGCGCTGAAGAGCCTTCGATAGCCGAATCTGCTTCGGCTCACGGGACGGCAGCATTCAAGGCGCGGATTCATTCAATGCGCTCACGTCCTGAATCCAGCGCATCACTTCCGTCTCATCTTCGGATGCAGGAATGATTTGTGATTGGGTTCTCGGCAGAAAGTCGGCGAAGACAAAGCCGTCGCGATTCACGACTTCGCCGGCTTCTAAATGCAGCGGGGCGGTGAACATGGGGCCGTCGTAGACGCAGGTGTGGAACTCGCCGCGCTCGCCGCAGGGATCGACCCCGGGCGGCAGGTTTTCGATCAGGGCGGGATCGAAATCGCAGCCGGCGAAGGAGGCTGGTAGCTGCTTTGGATCGACGCAGGTCAGCTTGGCGCGCAGGCCGCCGGCGATCATGGTGTGGGCCAGTTCGTCGGTGGGAATCTCCCATAGGGGAAACAGCGGCTCGATGCCGGTTGGCTTGAGTTTGGTTTCGCGATAGGTGCGGACGTCGGGGAGAAACAGGTCGCCGAAGGCGATGGCGTCGATGCGCTCGCTGACCGCTCGCTGGCAGGCTTCGGCCATGCGTGCCTCGTAGATTTCGTTGGAGCAGGGCCAGGGCAGCGGGACGATCCACAGCGGCAGGTGGGCGGCTTCGGCTTGCGCTTCGAGCACCGAACGGCGCGTGCTGTGCATGGCGACACGGTCGAATTCACTGTTGACGGCGGTGAGCAGGCCGACGACTTCGATGTCGGGTTGCCGGCGCAGGACGTGGAGGGTCCATGCACTGTCTTTACCGCTGCTCCAGGACAAGAGGACGCGCTTCATAGTGCGATGGTACCCCTTTCTTCTAGTGATCAGTTGTCAGTGGACAGTGAGCAGTGTGCTGTAGAAGGGAAGTGAAGGAGTGAAGAAGTGAAGGAGTGAAGAGGGGCGCAGCAGTGTGCAATAGGCAGTGAACCGTGTGCAGTTGACGGTGTGCAGAGAACGGGCACCTGCGGTGCGGCGGACGCTCGCGGGAGGCTCGCACGGGCTGATGGGTTTGAGAAATTGTGCCAGAACTGCACCAGAAATGGTGCAAAAGGCGGGTTCTTCCGCAATTGGGTACCATGTAACTCCTTTGTTTTCTTGGGGCGCGAAAAATATTTTCGGCTAAGTTGTTTATCATCAACGAATCCAGAGGGGGGGGAGGGGGGGTAGCGGCGTTTTTGAGGGGGTATAAACCGGGCCCATCCCTGAGATTTTGGCCCGGTAGCTCCTTGATCCGTCTTCATATTTCTTATTGTGCGCGTATGGGAGTTAATTATCGGCAAAGTTTGGAGCGGCGGACGAGATTAATTTTTCGATGGATCGGGGGCAGGGTTGAAGCGAGCGGGATGGTAGAGTGGACGAGCTTCATCATATGGATCATAATGATCATTATGACTGGAGAATTCGATGATCTCTGAAGTAAGCGCGGTGAAGCTTCGGCAGAACCTGGGCGAGATGTTGAACCAGGTGCAGTACCGGAAGGACAGTATTGTGATTAACAAGGACGGCAAACCGGTGGCGGCGCTGGTGGACGCTGAGCTGTTCGCGCGGATTCGGCAAAATCAGGAGCGGTTCGATGAGTTGAGCAGACGGATTGCAGCGGACTGGGCGGATGTGCCGGAGGATGAGGGCATGGCGGAGATCGATGCGGCGGTAGCACTCGAACGGCGTCGTTGATGGCCGGGCTGCGCGTGGTTCTGGATACGAATGTTCTGGTTTCCGGACTGGCCTATCCACTGGGGATTCCGGGACGCATTGTGAGCGCGTGGGAGCGGGGTGCGCTGGGCGTGGTGCTGTCCCGGTACATTCTGGATGAGATGGTGCGGGTGTTGCCGCGGCTCTCGCACAACAAGCGGAGTCCCGCGGAGATTCGCGAGCTTGCTGACCGCTTCCTGCTCAAAGCGGAGATTGTTGAGCCGAGCGGGGAAGTGGATGAAGCGCTACGCGACAAGGCGGACGGGCCGGTGCTGGGAACGCTGCTGGCTGCGAAGGCGGATTATTTGATTACCGGGGATAAGGATTTGCTGGCGCTGGCAGGGAGGTATTCGATTATTACTCCGGCGGCGTTTTGGGAGCGGCACGGAGACTAGGGCCGAGAGTCGAAGGTTCGCTGATTACTCCCGAAATGCAACCGCAGGTCCTTCGATTACGTTTGGCCCAAAAGCCGGCCAAACTTCACTCAGGATGACAGCTCAATTATGATGCGAACTTTTGATTCGCCACACTTGTGTCGTGAGTCGAAGGTTCGCTGATTTCGTCGCAAGGATGGGCCACTGTTTTTAGATGGTTGGGAGTGGGATGGTTGGGAGATAGTGCACAACGACGCTCGATTGCCAGAGATCCATGATTTCAGGTGTGCGGAGATTTCCGGAACCATGGAACTGCGGGGCGCGTAATGAAACTTCACAGTTGCGGCGATGGTGGGCACTGGAGGTGACAGATGCACGATCCGTGGTGGATGCATGCTTTTCTGGCGGTTCACATCACTGCCGGTGGCGGAGCTTTTGCGCTGGCTCCGCTGGCGCTGGTCACGGCAAAGGGTGGCAAGGCGCATCGCATGTGGGGCAGGATCTACTTCTGGTGCATGACCGTCGTTGCCTTTACCGCACTGGTCATGGCATCTTACCGGCCGATTCTCTTCCTCGCGCTGGTAGCCGTCTTCAGCTTCTATGCGGCATTCTCGGCTTACCGGGTGCTTGGTCAGAAGGCCGCCTGGAAAGGCGCATCGGTGGCACGCCCACTTGATTGGGCGGCCGCCATCTTCTGCTTCGCAGCCAGCCTGACGCTGGTGATGCTGGGAGCGATTCGGCCGGAACTTGTGCAGAACCTGCGTATCCCGGCGATTGTATTCGGACTCGTAGGGATGCGGATTTCAGGACGATCGATGTGGCGCTTCACGCATCCGCCGGCGGAGAAGATGTTCTGGTGGTACGCACATCTGCAGGGGATGATCGGCAGCTACATTGCTGCCTGGACGGCTTTTTCGCTGGTCACGATCGGGCCGCTGGTGCACGGAGCCTGGTGGTTGTGGGTGGTTCCCATATCGATTGGCATACCTGCCATCGTCGCCACGACGGCTTACTATCAGCGGAAATTTGCGCCTCGGCCCAGACCGCACTTCGAGAAGCAGCCATCGGAGCAAGGGTGATTCGTTCCGCCACCCTACGCAACGTTCTACATTGTCAGAATTTGGGCGCTTATCAGGCACTTCTTGTGGTCTTTTGAGGTGCCTGCCGGCTGGATTCCATGGCGTGCCGGAGCAGCAGGTTGGCTTTGGTCTGGTAGCCGCGGCCATAACTTTTCAGCCATTCAATCACATCGTGGTCGAGCCGGATGGTGACTGGGCGCTTGGTTGGCCTATAGAAGCGGCCAATCTCCGCGCCGGTCCAATCGACCACTTCCGGCATGTCGGAGAAGTCAATCGTAGCGTCGGTCTTGGCGGCGATGGTGGCGATTTCCTGCTTGCGCGCGGCTTCGAGCTTCTTCATAGAACCTCCGTTCCTGGGCAGATGCGGCTCGTGCGGAAATCAGGCGAAGGGTCTCGACCTCATCCTGGTTCCGAACTGTGAATACGACAAACAAGACCGTGCCCGCCGCGATCTCTCCAAGTGCGTTGTATCGTTCTTCGGCCTGGTCGTGTGACAGATCTTTGCGAGAAATAATCCAAGGGTCTTCGAATACGAGTTTGGCAGTCTCAAAGCGAACGCCATGTTTGCGAAGGTTCTCGCGGGTCTTGACCGGATCCCAATCGAACTGGCACCTCTTGCTTACCGATTTCCATTATCCAGTTTGTATGTACAATTGTCAATACTCTGCGCTTGTTCCGTGGAAACGAACGGCCTGTCGATTGAGGTCGGCAGGCCGTTTGTTGCACTGCAATGCGCGGGTTAGTTGATGGTCAGATCCGCGTGGAGTGGGGTGCTTTCGCTGGAGTCGCCTACGCGGATTACGAACTTGCCGGGGTCGATGGTCCACTTGTGCGCCGTTTCATCCCAATAGCTGAAGGCGCGGGCGTCGAGGTTGAGCGTGACGTGCCTGGTTTCGCCGGGAGCTAGACGGACTTTTTCGAAGCCCTTTAGTTCGCGGTCGGGGCGGGTAGCTTTGGCGGATGGGTCGGAGATGTAGAGCTGGGCTACTTCAGCGCCGGCTACGCTGCCGGTGTTGGTTACGTCGAAGGTGACNNTTGTGTTTGCCGGTGAGAATATCGGCGACGGCGGTGCCGCCTTCCTGGCCGGGATAGTAGATCTGGAGCAGCGCGGGCACCTTCGCGAGCCAGCGGTGGGTGTCAGAGCCGACGCCGCCGGTGAGGGTTACGATGGTGTGCGGATTGGCTGCGGCAACAGCTTCGATGAGGGCGTCCTGACCCCAGGGCAGCGTGAAGGTGCGATCGAAGCCTTCGCTCTCGGTTGAGCCGGTGAAGCCGGCGGCGACCACGGCCACATCGGCGATGGCGGCGATCTTCTTCGCTTCTTCAGACACCAGGGCGGGCTCGTAGGCGATGCCGAGGCCGAAGTGCGGGCTGGCAACGGGGTGATAATCGGCGACGACGTGGATGGTCTGTCCGGCGGCGAGCGAGAGAGTGAAGGATTGCGGCGCCTGGCCCTCGGCGTGGGGCGGAATGGGAAGCGGCTTGCCGTCTACTGAAACCGTGAACTGAGCGCTGTTCCAGCCGCCGGTGGCTGCGAGGATCAGGTAGGGTCCGGCCTTGTCCGCCTTGAAGGCTGCGGTGTAGCGAATGCTGCGCGGCTGCTTGCCCCTGGGTTCATCGCCATCGTAGTCCCAGCGGGAAAGGCTCGGTGCCGTTCTGATTTCGGGTGTGCCGGTGAAGTCCGCGCTGGGGTAGGTGGCAACCTGGATGGGGCCATCCCAGTGGGTGCGCCGAAGAACTTCATTCATGTCTGGCAGGCCATTGGCATAGAGGACATGGACATTGGGGCCGAGCAGGTTGGCGATGGCGGTGAGGGTGCTGACGGGCTCAAAGGCTTGCGCGGTAGAAGAGCCGCCGCCGCCGGTGACCGCCGGCCACGCGTTGGGGCCGATGATGGCGATGGTCTTGATTTTGGCTGCGTCGAGCGGGAGCAGGGCACCGTCGTTCTTGAGCAGCGTGATGCTTTCAAGCGCGCCGTCGAGGGCGATGGCGCGGTCGGCAACGGAGTAGGTGGAGTCGGCTGGATCGAATTGAGGATGGTCGAGGAAACCGTAGCGGAGCGCGGTGCGGAAGAGGCGGAGGACTTTGTCGTCGATGGTGGACTCTTTGACCGTTCCAGCATTGACGGCGGCTACGAGGCCCGCCGCGTTCATGAAGCGGGGGCTGGGCATTTCGAGGTCGAGGCCGTTGTTGGCGGCGCCGACGGAGTCGTAGGTGGCGTCCCAGTCGGACATGAGGATGCTTTGAAATCCCCACTCGCCCTTGAGCACTTTGAGGTTCAGGTATTCGTTCTGCGTGGCGTGAACGCCGTTGATGAGGTTGTAGGAGTTCATGACCGCGTCGACGTGGCCGCGGGTGACGGCGGCTTCGAAGGCGGGCAGGTAGATTTCGCGCAGGGTGCGCTCGTCGAGGTCGGAGCTCACGTTGTGGCGGTTGTATTCCTGGTTGTTGACGGCGTAGTGCTTGACGGTGGCGATGACGCCCTGGGACTGGACGCCCTGAATGAAAGGCACGACAAGGCCGGCGTTGAGGAAGGGATCTTCGGAGAGATATTCAAAGTTGCGGCCGGCGATGGGGGAGCGGGCAATGTTGACGCCGGGGCCAAGCAGGAAGTTGACGCTGCGGGCGCGGGCGTCCTTGCCCAGGCCCTCGCCGATGCGGCGCGCCAGTTCGGGATCCCAGGAGGCAGCGAGGCCGACGCCGCCGGCATAGGCGGTGGTTGGTCCCCAGGTGCGCACGCCGACCGAGGCGTCGGACATTTTGAAGCGGGGCAGGCCGATGGCGGGGATGGCGTGGGTATACATTTCGTCAACGCCTCCGATCAGCTCGATTTTCTGTTCGAGGCTGAGTTTGCCCAGCATGTCGTGGGCCTTGGCTTCAATGGCGGGCGAGTCCGGCACCGGAGCCTGTGCCTGTACGAGAACGGCGGAGGCCATGACAAAAGTGAACAGGAGAGTGGCGAGGCGTGCGGAGCCAGGCAGAGCAATCGATTGCGTAGCGGATTTCTTTGAGGTTTTCATGACGGGAAGAAGGCTAACTCATTTGGCTGACGGGTGTATAGCGGGCGTGTATAGGGACGGGGGTGCATCGGGGACACAGAGCCGGCCGAAGATTTTGGTGGCTGAGCCCGATCGCCGAACCAGCGTTTTTGGTCGTTGAAACAAAGACATGTGACCCGAGTCACAGCGCGGGGTGAATGGTGTCACTGATTGATATGCAATGGGAGCGCAGACTCTGATTCCAACGGGCGGATTTTGAGTGAGGCGCCGCGGGACGCCGGGAGGCTTCAATGAGTTTTGCAGCGAACATGAAGACGATCGTCGTTGCCACGGATCTCGAAGGCCAGGCCGAGGCGGCGCTGGAGTATGCGCGCAAGCTGGCAGGCGGCTACGGCGCGCGGATTGTGCTTGCTCACGGAATCGATCCAACCGACTACGCCGCAGTGGATACGGTCCCGGGCCGTGTTCTGAAGGGTTTGACCGAGGAGGCACGCGGGGAGTTGGGCAAGATGGCGGGGGAGTTGCTGCGGGAGGGGATTCATAGCCATTCGGAGATTCGGCAGGGCGCGGTGGCCCAAATGCTTGTGGATGTGGCGCGGCAATACCAGGCCGGGCTGATCGTGATCGGCACAAAAGGGGGAGAGGGCGCGGGGCCGGTGGTTGTGGGCGCCGTGGCGGAGCAATTGGTTCGGCTGGCGCCGTGTCCGGTGCTGGCTGTGGCGGCGGACTGGAATGCGGGCGAGTTTCGTCCCACTCCGGGCGGGCCGGTGCTGCTGGCGATGGAGCTAAACGAGGCGACGGCGTCCGCGGTGTCGACAGCGTGTTCCCTGGCAGAGACATTTCATCGCACGCTGCTGGTGTTGCATGCGCGCGGGCCAGCCGAGGCATCGGCATTTCTGAACCCGGCAGCGACTACGCTGGCGCAGTTCGGGATCGAGCCGAGCGGGCGTTTTCCGGTGCGATGCATTGTGAAGGACGGCAACCCGGCAGACGCAATCGTAGAAGCAATTGGCAAATACGGACCAAGCGTCCTGGTGGCCGGAGTGAAGCGCACCAGCGAGACGCCAGGACCGCACGGGACCGTCTTCCTGCTGCTGGCCCGGTCTCGAGTACCTGTGCTGTGCGTTCCGCCGGAGGCAAAGGCCGCCGAAGAGGAGCGGGAGGCATCAACTCCAGCGTTAGCCAAATAGCAAAGGAAACGCGTGGCGGTTGACTGTTCGATTTTTTGACTCGGGGCGGTTTGGTGGAAAGTTAGATTCCACCGCACCTTCCTATTGTTTCATTTCTCTGGACTTGTTCCATTTTGAGCGAATTGCCGCTTATGGTGTGTGGTTCAATGCTAAGCCGCCTAGCCGAAGACGCTCGCCAGGGACCGGCTTGCAAGCAGGTTGGACGCGCCAAGCTGCACGGGACCGGAGATGGGGCAGGGACAAAGGAAGAAGGAGTCATGCAAGCACAGGCAGGATTCGGGCAAAGGGATGCGATGGCGCCACGCCCGCTGGCAGAGTTGTTGCAGTGCCCTCCGGTTACCGGGAGTTTGCTGAACTGTTCGGCACAGTGCGTCGATTACGATTCCGGGGTAATTGTCTTTCGCCAGTCCGAAGTGTGCCTGGGGCTGTATGTGTTGGTTGCAGGACAGTTTCTGCGCAGGACGGAACGGCTTGAGACACGGCTGACGCTGGGGATATCGCGCGCGGGAGAACTGGTGGAACTGGCGGCGGTGCTGGGGGACGGGCGCCACACCTACACTCTGAGCGCGCAAACTTCCGGCTCGGTGCTGTTGCTGCCCATGGAGTCTCTGGTCGAGGCGTTCAGTGAATATCCGCCGCTGCGTATGCAGTTGCTGGAGGAGTTGGCGCGCGAGGTATCCAGGGGCTATATGGCCAGCAGCCAGAGCCGGATACTTCGGACCCGGCAGCGTAGTTCGGGGGCTAATTTGTCCGAGGCGTAGAGTGTTGACTCCGCAGGATTGCGAATCGCCGCTCTCGTGGACTCGGGCGGAGATTGAAGCAAAATCCCTGTGTTGAACGGTTACGGACCTTACGCGGGGGGGGGAATGCGGTATACTTCGATAGAACAGCAGAAAAAGTATGGCTACGTTCCATCCTCATCACCCCCCGGAAGATTGCATCAATTGTGAGCATCGCCATCTGCGGATGTTCTGCAATCTCACAGCCGAAGCGTTGCGGGACTACGACGGTATCGGCATTATGATGAGCCACGCACGGGGCGCAAAGCTGTTTACCGAGGGGGACCCGGCACGCAACGTTTTTGTGATCTGTTTCGGGCAGGTGAAGATTTCGTCCACTTCGCGCGACGGCAAGACCATGATTCTAAAGATTGCCGGTCCCGGTGACGTGATGGGCTTGAGCGCGGTTCTGGCCAATGTCCCGCACGAAGTAACGGCGGAGGCGATTGAGCCCTGCCAGGTTAAGACGGTGCGCAAGCAGGAGTTTGTCGATTTTCTCGGCCGCCATGGAATCGCCAGCATGCATGCGGCGCAATCGCTCTCGGGCGAATACCTGACGGTGTTTCATGACGCCAAGCGGCTGGCGCTGTCAGGGTCTGCCGCGGGCAGGCTGGCACGATTGCTGCTGGACTGGGGCCGGTCGTCGGCTAACGGCAAGCCTGAGATCCGGTTCACCATGGCGCTGACGCATGAGGAGATTGCCAATATGGCAGGGACCTCGCGCGAGACCGTGACGCGGCTTCTGAACCAGTTCCGGCGCGACCAATGGATCACCATCAAGGGGTCCAGCATGACCATCGTCAAGCCGGATCAACTGGAACGGCTTACAGCTTAGATTTGTCTTTTTCGTGTGACCGAAGAGGCCGCGGAGAAAGTTGGCTTTTGTCCATCGCGGCCCAAGCGTGCCCTTCAGTGGCTAAGGCTCACGCTGATCCGAACTAAAACGTCATCCTATTACACGGCGCATTAACGGCTCCCAGATTGCCTTTTGCACCTTCTGGCCTGGTTCACATAGACAATTGCGACAATCCGAGGTTTTGGCTTGAAGATGCATGATGGAAATGCAGGACTAGCCATCTAAAATCCCTTTGGGAGGTGTTAGGAATGGAAACCTCGAACACGGGTCAATCCGATGCCGCGGCGAAGCCAAAATGCCCTCTGTGCGGCAGCGGCGACACGCTCTTCGAAACAAAAATCGGCATAGATCTGATCGTTCAATCGTATTGGAAGGAACAGAGGGAGTTGGTGAAACACGATCTCAAGGGAACACCTTGGATTGAGGTTTACCGCTGCCGGAGATGCAGCCTCGTCTTCTTTGATCCGGAACTGCCAGGGTCCCCGGAGTTCTACGCGGGTTTCCAGTCGTTCGATTGGTATTACCTGGAAGACAAAGCCGAATACGAAATGGCGATAAAATGGATGCCGCCAGGCGCGCGCGTACTCGAAGTTGGCTGCGGTGTGGGATGGTTCGGGAAAAAACTCACCTCCGCTCAATATACGGGCCTTGAGTATTCTCATACTGCGGCAGAGAAAGCTCGAGCGAGCGGACTTGATGTTCGCACCGAATCTATAGAAGGGCATGCTCAGGCTTGTCCGGCTGCTTACCAGGTTGTCTGTTCATTCCAGGTTTTGGAGCACGTCTCCGGGCCAGGCGCCTTTATCGCCAGTTGCATCGAATGTCTCGAGCCGGGTGGGCTGTTGATTTTTGCCGTCCCGAGCGAGGACTCCTACCTGAAGTTTGTCCAAAATGGCTTTCTTAATCTGCCGCCGCACCATCTCACCCATTGGCCGGACAAAACGCTGGAAGCCATTGCCGGGATTTTTCCGGTCAGCCTCGTAGCGATCGAGCATGAAGTCGTGGCTGACTGCCACTTGCAGGCCTACGTTAGCACTATGATAAGCAGAAGGCTCAATGCAATATTGGGCCGCCCGAAAACTGTAATCGATCACTCAATCACAGCTAAGCTTCTCAATAAGTTTGCTTCGGTCACCGGTGGGTGGATGTCGAAGATGTTTGACGACGCGGTGTTTCTCCCGAGAGGGCACACTGTTCTTGCAACGTACCGGAAAGATGGCGCGCTGGATCGAGAGTGAGAGCGGAGAGGCGAGGCACGGCGCGCCTGCTGTTCAAGAATGCATGGAACTCAATTGTTCCTTGAGCGGGACAGATGCGGCGAATGGTTCGCGGAGGGTGAGGACGGGACAGCGGGCGTGGGCCAGGACCCGGTAGATGGTGCGGTCGCGGGTAAGATTCTGGAAGATTGAGCGTTCAGTGGCGGCCAGAACGATGAGGCTTGCGTGGCATTCAGCGGCTGCGGCCAGAATCTCGATGGACGGGTTTCCATGCACAACCTGGGGCACAATGGCCGAGCAGCATCCGGCGCCGGTTTTCGCCACAAACAGACTGAGCTCATGGAGTGCCGCGGCGTCGAGGCTGGCTGGTTGCCCGCTGCGGCCTGTTTTGCCGGTGAAAGACTGAAACACGCCTGGCTCTTCAGCGGGAGGGAGCACATGGAGCAGGACCAGCTTCGCTCTCTGATTTGCCGCGATTCGACATGCAAGTGCTGCGCTCGGAATGGAGGTCTCTCTGAGTGTGGTGGCGTGCAAGACGACGCGCGGCTGTGCGTCCACCGGGAGATGAGCCTCGGGTCCCACGGTAATGACCGGGAGGTTAACCGAGCGCAGCACTTGTTCCGCCACGGACCCGAGCAGCAGCTTCCCTAATTTGCTGCGGCTTCGAGTGCCGAGGAGAACGCGATCCGCCTGGAATTGGCGAAGAACTTCCGCAACCTGGTTAGCGACACGGCCTTCGCGGATCAGGGCATCGCACTCGATGCCTTTGCGGCGTGCCAGTTCGCACCAGGGATTCAGGGCTTTGGTAGCCGCTTCAAGAGCTGCGGCGGGATCGTAGCAGGGCATGCCGACAACATCCACCGCCATGCCCGTACCCGCGGTCAGCACATGGAGAAGAAAGAGGCGCGCCCTGGTTTCCAGGGCCTGTTCGAGCGCAAAAGGCATCAGCCGGTCGAGGTCGGTTAGATCGGTGGCGACGAGGATGGCTGCCGGATTGTACCAAGCGTTCCCGGCGGCATTTGGGGAAGAATCCAGCATGGGATTCACCTCGTACTGGACAGGGTGGCACCGTGGCCAGCCCAGAGATGTGTCAGCGCGCACTCTGCGGAGTGATTTAGCTCACCGACTGATTCGGTCCACAATGAGTGTGAGCCTTCCCACCCTTGCGCCAGGAAAAAGCGCAAGAAGAGGCACCCGCCTTCAGCGATTATGGGCCGTATCAATAAAAATGGCGATTTAGATGCTTAATTTGACGGGATGTTTGTTTTGGGTTGCGGCTTTGTTGAGAGGTTTCTTCATTGAATCTTTATGGGACATCAAAGTAGTGTTGGATATGGAAGCACATCCGCAAACATACCATCCTTGTAGACACCCCAAGAAAAAATAGGACTTAGCACGCTCATGCGCGCCCGCGCATCCGCAGTTGTTTTTCACGTTTCCGGGCGCATGACAGCACAACTCTACCTGCATCCCCTGGAGGATAGGCCTAATGAAATATCGAATGACTCGAAGTGGATTGACTGCGTGGCTGCTGGCACTCGCGGCGCTGATGGCACTACCGGGCTTTTCACAAACGTTCCGTGGCGGCATCAACGGCACGGTAACCGATCAATCGGGCGCCGTGGTGCCGGGGGCGACAGTTGAAGCAACAGAGACGGCGACCAACACCTCGCATAAGACGATCAGCTCGAGTGCGGGCGAGTACAGCTTTCAGGATTTGCCGCTGGGCAGCTATACCATTGCGGTGAACGCCAACGGTTTCAAGTCGTCCACGGTGGTCAACGTTCCTGTTACGGCAGGCGTCATCTACACGCTTGCGGTGAAGCTGAATGTGGCTGCCGCGGGAGAGACGGTGGAAGTTTCCGCATCCGGTCTTGCGCTGGATACAACCACGACGACCCAGACCACGGATATTCCCGAAATCACCGTACAGGATATTCCGCTCAACGGCCGAGATTTTACCCAGCTGATCGGGCTGGCGCCTGGGTTTGCCGGCTACTCGCTGGGCGGCTTTGGTTCGGTAAACGGAACCCGCGGTAACCAGGTCAACTGGCAGATTGACGGCGCAGATAACAATGACTGGTGGCACAATATTCCGGCGGTCAATCAGGGCGGTGTCGAGAACATTGCGGGCGTTACTCTGCCGATCGATTCCATCGCCGAGTTCAGCCTGCAGACGCAATCGTCAGCGGAGGTGGGCCGGAATCCTGGGGGAAGCGTGAACCTGGTGACGAAATCGGGAACCAACCAGCTTCACGGCTCCATCTACTACTACGAGCGCAACCAGGCATTGGCGGCGCAGAACCCTTTCAATACGCTGGGTGAGCTGCCGCTGGAGAACGTGCAGTGGGGCGCGTCGCTGGGCGGGCCGCTCTGGAAGGACCACACGTTCTGGTTTACCAATTTTGAGAAACAGAAGTTCAACATTGCGACCGGCGACACGGGATACGAGCCGAACCAGTACTACCAGGCCGCGGCGACGGCGCTGCTGAAGGCAGCCAACGTGCCACTGAATAGCGCAACCTCGCAGTTGATTGCAATTCTCTGGCCGGCAAACCTTCTGACAGGCACGTCTGCGGGCGGAATTCAGAATGCGGCTCCGGAGTTCGGCTACAGCTACAACGGCGTGATGAAGGTGGACCACACCTTCAACGACAAACAAAGCATCTACGGGCGCGCGTTCCTTGGACAAGGCAACCAGACCGCCCCGGTGGGCACGACGGACATCAACCCCTACTTCTTCGAGATCGGCCCCATCCATGTCTACAACTACTCGGCGGGCTACAACTGGTCCATCCGGCCTTCGCTCAGCAACACGTTGACCGCAGGCGTGAACTATTTTCACCAGACATTCTCCGACGCCAAGACCGACTTCAGCGACGTTGCGACGGCGGGATTCGTGACTGGTTCTCCGTTTGTCAACGCGCCGAATATCAACATCGGGTATGACTTTGAACCAACCGGGAACACGCCGCCCGAGGGACGCCAGGACGTGACGGGCGTGCTTGACGACGCGCTCAACTGGACCATCGGCCGCCATCAGCTTCGCATGGGTGGCGAGTTCCGTCGCGCGCAGGTGGACGAGTTCTACCATCGCCACGCTATCGGCAGCTACAACTTCATGGGCGGGCAGGGGCCGAAGGGGGACGGCTCGGTGCCGTGGAATACGACGGACCCGGATGTGGCGGATCTGGCGGACTTCCTGGCGGGATATCTGACCAAAGGCTCCATTGCGGTCGGCAATCCCGAACGCCTGGTGTTTTCGCATGGATTCGATCTTTTCGCGCAGGACAGCTACCAGATCACCACATCGTTCAACGTTAACTTCGGAATCCGCTACGACTACATGCAGCCGATGCAGGACTCGAAGAAGGATCTCTCGGTGTTTCGTCCGGGGCTGACTCCGACGGGCATCGCTTTCCATGGACAGGACATCAGCCAGATCTACGGCAGCGACTGGAACAGCATCAGCCCGCGCCTCGGATTCAGTTATCAACCAAAGAGCCTGAAGGGGATGGTGGTTCGCGGCGGAGGCGGCCTGTTCTTTGACACGCCCAATGCGAACCCATTCCTCGACAACCGCCCCGGCAACAGCGCACCGAACGGCCTTGAAGGCAATCCCGGCGGATCGAGCCCGGTGTTTACACTTACGACGGGCGCCACCACGATTGTCCCCGGCGTCGAGATCATTCCCACCTCAACGCTCGGTTGCCCCGCGGCCAACCCATGCGGCGTGTTCAGCGTGGCTCCTAACTTCCGGTCGCCTTACAACTTCAATTTCAACCTCCAGATCGAGCAATCGCTGGGCAACAAGGCATTCATGCAGATTGGCTATGTGGGCAGCCAGGGGCGCAAGCTGCTGAGCCTTCTCAACATCAACCAGCCCTACCTGGGGGGCACGCCGGGAGCATACAGCGGCCTGCCTTCGCCTTCCACCCCCGGCGCCCCATGCACGTTTGGCGGCTACTGCTACTCCGACATCAACCAGGTGGAGAGCATCGGCACGTCAAACTACAACTCGCTTCAGGCAATTTTCCGCACGACAAACTGGCACAATCTGACTTCGCAGGCAGCCTACACGTGGGGTCACAACCTGGATGAAGTGACGGCCTATCGCGGCGCATTGCCGCAGGACAGCTATGACTTCAAGAACAACCTGCCGGGAGATCCGGGTGACTACGGCAACTCGGACTTCGATACCCGCAACTCTTTTGTGGGCTATCTGAACTATGACGTTCCGACCTTTGGCGGACCGAAGCTCCTGACCGGAGGTTGGTCATTGAACTCGGCATTTGCGTTCAAGGGCGGCCAGCCGATCACGATCTACGATAGCAACGACACCAGCGGAACGAACGAATTCACGCAGCGGGTCAACCAGGTGGGCAATCCATTTGCTGGAGTTAGCCATGCCATCCTGACCAACTCGAACGGCGGAAAGTATGTGCAGGTGCTCAACCCGGCGGCATTCGCCGATCCGGCAAGCAACACCTGGGGTTCGATCGCGCGCAACAGCATCTACGGTCCGGGTTATGAAGATTTCGATCTGTCGGTGTTCAAAAACACCAAGTTCGACATTCATGACTTCCCGGTGAACGTTCAGTTCCGCGCCGAGATGTATAACCTGTTCAACCGCATCAACCTGGCCAGCCCGGCCTGCACGCAACTGTGCAATGACTATTGGTCGACCAACAAAGAAACGGGTGGGGGATTCGGTACCAGCGGATCTACGATCGGCTCCGGCAACTACTCCCCAGGCATCGGGCCAGGCGAACCCTTCAACGTTCAGCTCGCGCTGAAGATTCTGTTTTAAGAACAGTTGTCAGTTGTAAGTTTTCAGTTGTCAGTAAACGATCGGATGTTTACTGACACATGAAGAATAGGCCGAATCACAATTCCGAGCACAATAAAAACCCCCGTCATTTGACGGGGGTTTTTATTTCTGTGGTAACTCAAGGGTTGAGACGATCAAACGGGCATTTAACTTACAACTGAGAACTTACAA